>JBIJAD010000416.1:0-3293 GCA_044345955.1 Lysobacteraceae bacterium | reverse complement strand
CGTGCGTGATCGGCGGAGAGCAGATACAGGCCCTCGGTGTAGGTCGCGATCCAGACATTGCCCTCGGGATCGGCCGCGATACGCAGCACACCATCGACGAAACCGAAGCCGGTGTCGGCCGGCCGCGGATCCTCCGCACTGCGACGATACAGGCCGTTGTAATCGCCGATCCAGTGTTCGCCGGCGGCCGTGCGCGCGACCACCGCGCGGCGCAGCCGCGGTACGGGCCACGGCAGCGGCCGCAGCGCATCCCGTGCATCCAGCAGATGCAGTGCGTCGTCCGCGCCGACCCACACACCGCCGTCCGCATCCGGCGTGAACGCGAACACGCCCCTACGCCCGATCGCATCGGCATGCAGGCGCTCGGGCCGCGGCGCAGGGGCGCGGGCGCGCAGACGCCACAGGCCGTCGTCGGTGCCGACCAGCAGGTCGCCGTCGCCGCGGGCATGCAAGGCGATCGGTCGCTCGCCGGCGAACAGGCCACCGGCCGGTGGGGGCAGTCGCCAGACGTTGCCGTCGCCGGTGATCGCGCAGATATCGCCGCGATGGGTGGCGAGCCACAACCGCCCCGCGGCGTCCGAGGACATGGTGTTGATCTCGACCGCGCAGGCGGCGACCGCGCGATCGAAGACGATCCTGCGCGGCGTGCGGCGCGCGGGCTCGAACACGGTCAATGCATACCAGGTCGCCGCCCACAACCGGTCCGCGGCATCCACGTGCAGCACGGTGACATCGTTCTCCGGCAGCCCATCGACCAGGCCAGGCTCGTGCCGCCAGAAACGGAAACCCGCGCCGTCGTAGCGCGCGAGCCCATCGCCGGTCGCCAGCCAGACATAGCCCTGGCGATCGATCGCGAGATCCTGGATGGCTGCGGAGATTCCTTGCGCCGCCCCGAAACGCACGAACCGCGGCGCGGTCTGCGGCGGCGCCGCGCCGATCGTCGTCGCCGTCAGCAGCAGGCATGCGAGGCACAACGCCGCGAGCGCACGTCCGATCCTCGCGCTCCTTCGGCGTGGTCCGCCGCACGCGCCCGCCGTGTCCCTGCACGCCCTGTCCCTGCACGCCCTGTCCATGCGCCCCTGTCCCTTGCCTGACGACACCGCGGCCTCCCGGCCGCAATGCTTCGTTGCGCCAACGCAAGGCCGTATCCTGCGGCATCGGCCTAGAATCCGGCAAACCCCCGCGAGCCCCCACCATGCCTGCCGCCCGCCGCATCGCCGCTGTCGTCCTGCCGGTCTGGCTGTGGGCCGCGACCGCCTCCGCCGGCGAAACCGAACGCTACCGGCTCGATCCGGTGCACACCCGAGTGATGTTCGCGATCGATCATGCCGGGTTCTCCAAGGCGATCGGCACCGTGTCCGGCAGCACAGGCACGCTCGAATTCGACCCGGAGGACTGGCGCAGCGCACGGCTGCAGGCGAGCGTGCCGATGACCCGGATCGACCTCGGCGACGCGGCCTGGAACCGCGCCACGCTCGCCGGCAATCTGCTCGACGCCGAAGATCACCCGACGGCCACCTTCGTCTCCACCCGCGTCGAACCGCTGGCGCCGGACCGCGCCACCGTCCACGGCACCCTGACCCTGCGCGGGGTCTCGCGCGAGGTCGCGCTGGAGGTCAAGCTCAACGCGCTCAAGCGCCACCCGCTGCCGCCGTTCCGGCGCACGGTCGGGTTCTCCGCCACCGGCATGTTGAGTCGCAAGGACTTCGGCATCGACGCCTGGCCGTCGATGATCGGCGACAGCGTCGAGCTGCGGATCGAGGCCGAGGCGGTGCGCGACCGCGGCGACGGCCCCGACACCGACGCCGAACCCGCCGGCGCAACCGAACCCGCCCAACCCGTCTCTTCTACCCCGGAAACCGCAGCCGCGGGCTTCCGACCATGACCGAGGGCCCTGCATCATGCCTCTGAAAAACACCGCCGACCGCTGGGGCGGCGTCAGCCAACTGCTGCACTGGACGATCGGCGCACTGATCCTGGTGATGGCCTATCTGGGCCTGACCATGACCGATCTGCCCAACGGCCCCGACAAGATCCGCACCTACGCGCTGCACAAGTCGATCGGCCTGACCATCCTCGCCCTGGTCGCGCTGCGCCTGTCCTGGCGGCTGTACGCAGGCAGCCCGTCGCCGGTGCCCGGCACGCCGCCTTGGCAGGCGCGCCTCGCCGGCCTGGTGCATGCCGCGATCTATACGCTGCTGTTCGCGATGCCGTTGAGCGGCTGGGTGCTGAACTCGGCCGCGGGCTTCCCGCTGCAGTGGTTCGGTCTGGTCAATCTGCCGAAGATCGTCGCCACCAGCCGCGATCTGCACGAACTGGCCAGCGAGATGCACGAGCTGATGTTCTGGGCGCTGGTTCTGCTGGTCGTGGGCCACGCCGGCGCCGCCATCTGGCATCACCTGTTCCAGCGCGACGCCACCCTCGCGCGCATGCTCCCGCGCGGCTGGCTGCGCGCGGGCGATGCCGTCGCGACCACCACTGCCTCTCTCCCCGCTTCCAAGGATTCCGATCATGCTGCATGAACGCCGCCGCCTGCGCTTCGCCGGCCTCGTCCTCGCCGGTCTGCTGCTGACCGCTCCCGCCTTCGCCGCCGATTACGTGCAGACCGAGGGCTCGGCCCTCACCTTCGCCGGCGACTACCAGGGCGAGGCCTTCCGTGGACGTTTCCCGGGCTTCAAGACCACCTTCTCCTTCGACCCGGCGAAACTCGCGCAGTCGAAACTCGACGTGACCATCCCACTGGCCACCGCCACCGCAGGCAACCCCGATTACGACAGCGAACTGCGCGGCAGTGCCTTCTTCAACAGCGCGAAGTTCCCCCAGGCCCGCTACACCGCCACCCGCTTCCGCAGCCTCGGCGGCAACCGCTACGCCGCCGACGGTACGCTCACACTGCGCGGCGTCAGCAAACCCGTCACCCTCACTTTCACCTGGACCGCCGGCGCCAAACCCGTCCTCGCCGGCACCGCCATCGTCAAACGCCTCGACTTCGGCGTCGGCGGCGGCGAATGGGCCGACACCAGCGTGCTGCCGAACGAAATCCGGGTCGGCACCAAGGTGGTGTTCGCGCCGAAGAAGTGACCCCGAAGCGCGACGGCACCGACTCGAAAGCCAGCAGCACGCCAGCCGTGTGATCGGCGACTGGAACCAGTTCTACCACCACCGGCGCCCGCACCGGGCGCCGGGCATGAAGACCCACGCCCAAGCTATGCTTCAGCGGCCTGACCTGTGCAGGAACTGCTGGGTCATTACATGGGCACGCCCAAGGTCGGCACGCAGGCGGTGGCGTTGCC
>JBIJAD010000177.1:0-7921 GCA_044345955.1 Lysobacteraceae bacterium | reverse complement strand
CGCGCGATCAGCGCATTGACCTTGTGTCCGGGCAACTGGCCGCCTTCGCCGGGCTTGGCGCCCTGCGCGATCTTGATCTGCAGCACTTCGGCACTGACCAGATACTCGGGCGTGACCCCGAAACGGCCGGAGGCGACCTGCTTGATCTTGGAGACCTTGTCGGTGCCGTAGCGCGCGGGGTCTTCGCCGCCTTCGCCGGAATTGCTGCGTCCGCCGAGGCGGTTCATCGCGATCGCCAGGGCCTCGTGCGCTTCGGGCGAGAGCGCGCCGAGACTCATCGCCGCGCTGTCGAAGCGGCGCACGATCGAGGACACCGGCTCCACGTCGTCGAGCGGGATCGGCCTGGTGTTCGCGGTGTCCAGCGCCAGCAGATCGCGCAGCGCCGCCGGCGGGCGCTCGTTGACGCTGGCGGCGTAGGCGTCCCAGTCGGTGCGGGTGCCGCTGCGCACCGCGCGCTGCAGGCTGACGACCACATCGGGGTTGTACTGGTGGTATTCGCCGTTGGGCGTGTACTGCAGCAGGCCCCCGATCTCCGGCAGCGCGTTGTTGTCCCAGGCGCGCGCGGCGATCTGCGCGGTCTCGGCCTGCAACTGTTCGAACGTGGCGCCGCCGATCCGCGACGGCGTGCCGGCGAAGCACAGTTCGACCACGTCCGGCGCCAGCCCGACGATCTCGAACAACTGCGCGCCGCGATAGCTGCCGATGGTGCTGATCCCCATCTTCGAGATGATCTTGAGCAGGCCCTTCTTGATCCCGCGGCGATAGCTGCGGCCGATCTGTGTGGCTTCGCCGTGCTTGGTCTTGAGGATGCCGCGTTCGCCCAGATCGTGCAGGGTCTGATAGGCCAGATACGGATACACCGCGGTCGCGCCGTAGCCGATCAGGCAGGCGAAATGATGCGGATCGCGCGCGGTGCCGGTCTCGACGATGAGATTGGCCGCGCAGCGCAGACCGGTGCGGACCAGATGCCGATGCACCGCGCCGGTGGCCAGCAGCGCGTGCACCAGCAGATGATCGCGCCGCGGCCGGCGGTCGGTGAGGATCAGCATCTGCACGCCGTCGCGGGTCGCGGCCTCGGCCTCGGCGCACAGCCGCAGCAGCGCGTCGCGCAGGCCTTCCTCGGGCGCGTAGTTCAGATCGAGATAACGATGCGAGTCGGCGAACGGCGCCATCGTCAGCAACTGGCGCTGTTTGCGCTGCGACAGCACCGGCGAGTTCAGCATCACGTGCCGCACCTGCTCGGGGCCGTCGACGAACAGATTGCCCTCCGGCCCGATCTGGGTCGCGAGCGACATCACGCAGTCCTCGCGCAGCGAATCGATCGGTGGATTGGTCACCTGCGCGAAGGCCTGGCGGAAACGGTCGTAGAGCGGGCGGATCTGCGCCGACAGCGCCGCCATCGGCACGTCGTCGCCCATCGAGCCGACCGCTTCCTGCTCGGTCTCGGCCAGCGGGCGCAGGATCTGCTCGCGCTCCTCTCGGGTGAGCTGGAAGAGTTTCTGGAAGCCGGCGAGGGTGGAGGGATCGAACGGCGCAGCGGTGAGATTGGGATCGACCAGTTCGGTGTGCAGGTAGGTCATGCCCTGCTTGAGCCATTGCTTGTACGGCGCGCGCGCGCGGTTGATCTGGTCGATGGCTTCGGAATCGAGCAGCCGGCCGCTGGCGAGATCGGCGGCGATCATCTGCCCGGGACCGAGCTTGCCGCGGGCGAGGATGCGCGCCTCGTCCACGTCCCACACGCCGGCCTCGGAGGCGACCATGAACACGCGTTCGTCGCTGAGCTGCCAGCGCGCCGGGCGCAGGCCGTTGCGATCGACCGTGCACGCGGCGTAGCGGCCGTCGAAGGCGACGATGCCCGCAGGGCCGTCCCAGGGCTCGCTGTTGATCGCGTAGTACTCGTAGAAGGCGAGCAGATCGGCGTCGCGGTATTCCAGCGACTGGGTCGCCGGCGGGATCAGCACGCGCAGCGCCTTGAGCAGGTCCATGCCGCCGGCCTGCAGCAGTTCCAGCATCGAATCGAGACTCTGCGAGTCGGAGCCGTCGGTGTCGATCGCGCGATCGAATTCGGACGGGTCGAAGTCCTCGCTGCGCCACACCTGCGCGCGTGCCTGCGCCCACAGCCGGTTGCCCGAGATGGTGTTGATCTCGCCGTTGTGCGCCAGCAGCCGGAACGGCTGCGCCAGCGGCCAGCGCGGGCTGGTGTTGGTGGAGAAGCGCTGATGGAACACCACCGCGCTGCTGGCCAGCTCCGGCCGCTGCAGGTCGGGATAGAACTGCGCCAGGTACTGCGGCAGGACCATGCCCTTGTAGCCGATGCTGTCGGCCGCGAGGCTGACCACGTACAGCTCCGGCACGTCGCGCAGGCGCTGTTCGGCGCGGCGGCGCGCCAGATACAGGGCGCGCGCGAACGCGGCCGGCGTCATCCGCGCGCCTTCCACGTCCAGCACCGGCACCACGAACACCTGCTCGATCGCCGGCATCGTCGCCTTGGCGAGCCTGCCGCAGACGCTGTCGTCGATGGGCACCACGCGCCAGCCCGACACCGCCAGCCCGACTTCGCGCAGGGCCTGGGCGAAGGTCGCGCGCACCCGTGTCGCGGTGTCGGCCGCGGCGGGCATGAATACGATTCCCGAGGCGTAGCGCTGGCCCAGGGCGATGCCCGATTCGGCCGCGAGCGCGCGCAGGTAGGCGTCGGGCGTCTTGAGCAGCAGGCCGCAGCCGTCGCCGCTGAGCCCGTCGGCGGCGATGCCGCCGCGGTGGGTCATGCGGATCAGCGCGTCCAGCGCCTGGGTCACCAGGGCGTGGCTCGGGCGGTCGTCGAGATGCGCGATCAGGCCGAAACCGCAGGCATCGCGCTCGTCGCGCGGGTCGTGGAGGCCGTCGAAAGGCAGGTGACGGTTGCCGGGTTGGTGACTTTCCATTCGGGAGGGGGCTCCGAGGGGAATCTCACAGGAGAATGGGGGCGACGCATCGCGCGCGGATCGGGCGGGGAACGGCCCGATCCGCGAGTTCCCTGTCGCCGGATGACCCGACTAAAGCACAAATGTTGCACTGCGGCAACCGGTGTCGCGTGGTCCGGCGGTCCCCCGGTCGGGGGCGGGTGCGGCCGGAGATCGGAGTAGACTGCGCCGTTCCCGTCGCCGCCCCCGCCCCGTTCCGTGAATACCCCTCTCGCCGGCGGTCGCCGTCAGGCCGCGCTGGTCTTCATCTTCGTCACCGTGCTGATCGACGTGCTGGCCTTCGGCGTCATCATCCCGGTGTTGCCGCACCTGATCGAGGACTTCGTCGCCGGCGACAAATCGAAGGCGGCGTACTGGGTCGGCTTCTTCAGCGTGGTCTTCGCGATCGTGCAGTTTCTCAGCGCGCCGGTCCAGGGCGCGCTGTCGGACCGGTTCGGGCGGCGGCCGGTGATCCTGCTGTCCTGCCTCGGTCTCGGTCTCGACTTCATCCTCATGGCGCTGGCGCCGAACCTCGCCTGGCTGCTGGTCGGGCGGATCATTTCGGCGATCACCTCCGCCAGCTTCACCACTGCCAACGCCTACATCGCGGACATCACCGCGCCGCAGGACCGCGCGAAGAGCTTCGGCATGATCGGCGCCGCGTTCGGGCTGGGCTTCGTGCTCGGCCCGCTGACCGGCGGCGTGCTCGGCGACATCGACCCGCGGCTGCCGTTCTGGTGCGCGGCCGGGCTGGCGCTGCTGAATTTCCTCTACGGCCTGTTCGTGCTGCCCGAATCGCTGCCGAAGGAACGCCGCAGCCCGCATTTCGACTGGCGCCATGCGCGGCCGATGGGGTCGGTGCATCTGCTGCGCGGTTATCCGCAGATCTGGGGCCTGGTCGCGGTCGCCTTCCTCGCCAACTTCGCGCATTACGTGTATCCCAGCACTTTCGTGCTGTTCGCCGACGTCAGTTTCGGCTGGCAGGAGAAGGAAGCCGGCTACGTGCTTGCCGCGGTCGGCGTGTTCAGCGTGATCGTCAACGCGCTGCTGGTCGGTCGGGTCGTGAAGGGGCTGGGCGAGCGTCGCGCGCTGCTGTTGGGGCTGGCCTGCGGCGTGATCGGCTTCGTGATCTACGGTTTCGCCGGTGTCGGTTGGGTGTTCCTGCTGGGCCTGCCGATCAGTGCGCTGTGGGCGATCGCCGCCCCCGCGACCCAGGCGCTCATCACCCGTCAGGTCGGGCCTGAGGTCCAGGGCCGGATCCAGGGCGCGCTCAGCAGCCTGATCTCGCTCGCCGGGATCGTCGCGCCGGCCCTGTTCGCCGGCGCCTTCGGCTGGTTCATCGGCCCGACCTCGCCGATGCATCTGCCCGGCGTGTCGTTCCTGATCGCGGCGGTGCTGCTGTCCGGCGCCTGGGCGGTCGCATACCGCTTCGCGCGTGCGCCGGCCGCGCCGCTGGCGGCGGCCGATCCGGCCTAAGCGGTCTCAGCGTCGTCTCAGCCCTGCAGCGTGTCCAGTTCGTGGGTGGCGACCGGGAGGAAGCCCCAGAACGGCACCTTGGCCTGCGCCCAGCGTTCGGCGGCTTCGTCGAAGATCTCGAGTACCGCATCGACGCTGTCCGGCGCCTGCGCGCGCCAGTCGCCGGTGTGTTCGATCACCAGCACGTAGCCGGCGGCGGGCAGCCAGGACAGGTCGTTGAGGCAGTCGGCGAGGGCGTCGAGATTGCCGCCGAACCAGTCGGGAAACTGCAGCGCTTCGGCGATCTCGCGGATCGCCGCGTCGGCGTCGGCGCAGGCGCGCAGATCCACCGGCAGCACCGCATAGCCCAGTTCGCGACCGGTCTCGACCAGCGATTCGCGATCGCGGGTGTCGATGAAATACGCGCCGGCCTGCTGCGGGTCGGCGAGCAGCGTGCCCAGCTCGATCGCGCCTTCGATCGCGCTTTCGTTCGCGCCGCCCGACGGCGAGGGTTCGTTCATCGTCCCGACTCCGCGCCGTCGAGGGTGAAGCGGCGGAAACTGCGGTAGTGATCCTCGGTGTAGTAGTACTCGACCGGCGGTCGTCCGCCGGTGACGATCCGGCGCGCGCCGCGATCGCGAGAGCCCGGTGTGTCGACGGTGTATTCGCGGTAGTAGCCGCGCGGCTGCGGCGGCAGCAGGCGTTCGCGGTTCTGGAACACGCCGTCGTCCTGCCGATACGGATACGGCCCACCGCGCATGATCCGTTCCAGGGTATCGATGGCTTCCGGCGGCAGGAACTCCGGATACGCCGATGTCGACGCCGATGCCGGCGGCTGCGCCAGCGGCGGCGGCGCTTCCAGCGGGTTGGCGGGTTGCGTCGCGGGCGTGCCCTGCGTGGCGGGCGACGCCGGCGGCGCGGTTTCGCGCAGCGAGGTCCATGCCAACGCTGCCAGAACCGCGACGATCCCGATCACCAGCCATTTCGATGACGAGCGCGCTGCGCGCATGAGGCCTCCGTACGTTGCCGAGAATGCCGACGATCTGTCGTCGACTGTGGACCCGCGCGCTTCGATGCGCGCTGATCCGGATCAATCCGGTACGACCAGACCGGTACGACCAACCCCGCCGCAGGCGCTTCAGCCGCAGTCGACCGAGCCGATCCTGCCCGCTTCATCGAGACGCAGATTCAGGCGGTCCTCGCGGAAATCCAGGGTGGCCATGCCGTCGTGCGGAATCACCCGCACGCTCGCGGCCCCGCTGGCGGTCTGCGCCGCGCGTTGGGTGGCCTCGTCCGGCATCCGCCCGATGAAGGGTCGTGCGGCTTCGGCGTTGCAGGTCCCGGTGGTCTGCTCCGGGGCCGGATCGCTCGCCTGCGGCGGCGGGTCCTGGGCCGGGAGTGGCGCGCAGGCGGCCAGGGTCATCAGGGCGACGAACGGCAACGGCGACATGTGCGGGTCCTGGTCCATGGAAGCGGCGGCCAGTATGCACGCGGGGCGTCAGGATTTCGTGAAACCGGGTCCGCGCCGAAACGCCGCCGGCCGCCATGACCTCCGGCCTACTTGACGGCCGGAGGGGTGTGATCTACAACTGTAGTACGACACGTGTAGAGAGGGCCGCCATGGCCGAAGACATCGTCCTGAGCGATCTGCAGTACGACCTGATGCGGGTGCTGTGGCAGGCCGGCGAGCTGAGCGTGGCCGACGCCACCGCGGCCCTCGCCGAACGCGATCTGGCCCACACCACCGTGGCCACGCTGCTCACCCGGCTGGAGAAGCGCGGCGTGGTGGCCGCGCGCCGCGACGGACGGATGCTGCTGTACCGGCCCTGCGTCAGCGAGGCCCAGGTCCGCCGCAACATGGTGTCGAGCCTGATCGCGCAGGTGTTCCGCGGCGATCCCAAGGCGCTGCTGGCGCATCTGATCCGCGAACGCGAGGTCGCGCCGGGCGATCTGGAACAGGTGCGCGCGCTGCTGCGCCGTGACGACGAGGAGACGCCGCGATGATCGAGGGCGTGCTGATCGAGAACATCCTGTTCGATCCCTTGCCCGCGTTGCTGGCCTCGGCCGCGGGCCTGCTGCTGGCCTTCGTGCTGCATGCGACCGTGCTGCTGGCGCTGGTGTGGGCGATCGAGCGTCTGGGTGGATTGAAGCATCCGGGCTGGGCCGAATTCGCCTGGCGTCTGGCGCTGTTCGGCGCGTTCGTGTCGGTGGCGATCGAAGCGCTGCCGACGCCTGGGCTTCGCGGCGACGCGCCGGCCGCGGGCATCGCGCAGCTTGAGGTGCCGCTGCGCGAAGCCGTACCCGTCGCACGCGATGCGTCCGCGACCGATCCGGCGTCGTCGGCACCGGTGTCCGTCGCTGCGGCGATGCCGGCATCGCTGCCGCCGTCGACGATCGCCTCGCACGACATGACGAAGATCGCATTGCCGTTCGCGGGCGATGCGCTGCTGCTCGTGCTGCTGCTGTGGTTGCTGGGCAGTGCGTGGCTGCTGCTGCGCATGCTGCATCAGGCGCGCGCATTGTTCGGCCTGCGGCGGCGCGTGCTGCGGCGCGGCCGGCCGGCGTCGGAAGCGCTGCAGCGCACGACCCGCGCGCTCGCCGCCGACATGGGCGTCGCCGCGCCCCAACTGCGGCTGCTGGATGATGCCGTCGGCCCGCTGGTGTTGCCCGGCGCGGTGCTGCTGCCGCCGTGGGCGGAAACGCTGGACCCAGCGCATCAGCGCGCGATGCTCGCGCATGAGCTGGCGCATCTGCGCCGTCGCGACCCGCTGTGGCGCCCGCTGCAGCGTCTGGCGCTGGCGCCGCTGTTCTTCCATCCGCTGGCCTGGCATGCGCTGCGCAGGCTGGAAGCGCTGGCCGAAACCCTGTGCGATCGCGCTGCGGCGGAACGCAGCGGCGGCGGTCGCGCACTGGCCGAATGTCTGGCCGAATGCCTCGCGCACGGCGCGCGGGCCCCCCACGCTCATCGCGGCGCCGGTTGGGCGCTGGCGATGGCCGAACGCGGCGAGGGCATCGTCGGCCGCGTTCGCGACCTACTGGAGACTTCGCACATGAACCTGTCCTCGATTCCGACGCGCTGGCGCTGGGCTGCCGGCGCGCTGGTCCTGCTGCTGCTGATCGCCTTGCCCGGGGTGATCGTGATCGCGCGTCCCGGTCTGCTCGACAACGCCTTCGGCAATCACGATCTCGCGGTGAGGATCCGCGACGACGGCAAAACCTGGACCATCCTCTCCGACCTGCCGGTGGCGGGCGAGCGTTTCCGCGTGTCGATCGACGAGGACGTGGAGTTCGGCACCGACGAACGCGATGTCGTGCGCATGGACGACGGCGCCCGCTTCGCGCTGCTGCAGACCCGCGCCGGCGTTACCCGAGAGATCGAGATCGTGCCCGGCGCCGACGGCAAATTGCAGCGGCGTTATCGCGTCGACGGCAAGTCGCGGCCGTTCGACGCCGACGGCCGCGCCTGGCTGGCGAAGGCCATTCCCGAGGTCTACCGGCTCACCGGCTGGAACGCGGGCCCGCGCACC
>JBIJAD010000353.1:0-4286 GCA_044345955.1 Lysobacteraceae bacterium | reverse complement strand
CGCCGAGGGCGGCGTCGATCGCGTGCTGCGCGAGATCGATCTGATCCGCGCCGACTACGCACGCGCCGAATATCTCGGCCAACTGCTGCGGCAGGCGCGGCTGGACGCGACCCAGTTGAACGCGGCTGTGACGCGGATCGCGGCGATCGCTTCGGACTACGAGCGCCGCCGCGCGATGAGCGCCGCGCTCGGTGCCGATGCGCTCGATCCCAAGGCGCAACGCGCGCTGCTGGATGCGGCGAAACGGATCGGATCGGATTTCGAACGTGCCGAATGGCTGATCGCGGCCGCGGAAAAATTGCCCGTGGACGGCGCCAACGCCGTCGGCTGGCAGGCGGCGCTGCAGCGCTTCGGCAGCGACTTCGAACGCAAGCGCAGCCTGCAGGCGCTGATCGAACACGGGCAGCCGCGCGCGGCGGCGCAGACTCTCGCGCTGCGCGCGATGCAGGGCATGGACAGCGACTTCGAAGCGCGCTCGGTGCTGGAAACCGCTGCCCGCGCCGGCACGCCGTTGTCGGATGCCGATTACCTCGCCGCGGTCGATGCGATCGAGTCGGATTTCGAGAAACGCGAAGCCCTGCACGCGCTGATCCGCAGCGGCGCCCCGGACGTGGCGCGCAGCCGCGGCGTGCTGCGCAGCGTGCGCGGGATCGACTCCGACTTCGAGGCCGGTGAAGTGCTCGAAGCCCTGGCCGAAGCGATGCCCAACGACCCGGTGCTGATCGAGGACTACCGCGCCGTCACCCGAGGCATGGGCAGCGACTTCGAACGCGGCGAAGCGGAGAAGGCGCTGGATCGGTTCTATCGGGGCTGAGCGCGGCACGGCGACGATTTGCTGTCCCAAACAAAGAAGGCACCGGGGCCTGCCCGGTGCCTTTCCTTCAAGCGCAAAGCCGTTCGAACGACGCTGTCGGACTCACGCCGCCGCGCGCGTCTCCACCGGGCCGGCGTCCCACTTGGCCAGCAGCTCCGCTTCGCGGGCCTTGGCCTTGTGCAGGTGGGCTTCCTTGACGTGGCCGTAGCCGCGGATGTGTTCGGGGATGGAGGCGATCTCGGCGGCGAGAGCGACGTTGTCCGCGGTGAGGCCGGCGAGCAGCCGATCGACGGTGGCGAAGTAGTCGGCGATGAGCCTGCGCTCCATCTTCCGTTCCTCGGTGTAGCCGAACAGGTCGAATCGGCCGCCGCGCAGGCCGCGCAGTTTCGCGAGGAACTTGAACGCGGTGAACACCCAGGGGCCGAATTCCTGCTTCACCAGCCGGCCCTGCGCGTCCTTCTTCGCCAGCAGCGGCGGAGCGAGGTGGAAGTGCACCTTGAAGTCGCCTTCGAACTGCTGCTCGATCCGGCGACGGAATTCGCCGCTGGTATACAGGCGCGCGACTTCGTATTCGTCCTTGTAGGCCATCAGCTTGAAGGCGTAGCGCGCGATCGCTTCGGACAGATCGGTGCTGCCCGGCGTCTTCGCCTGCTCGGCCGCGCGCACCTTCGCGACCAGATCGCGATAGCGCCCGGCGTAGGCGGCGTCCTGGTACTCGGTGAGGAAGGCGATGCGGCGTGCGACCAGTTCGTCGAGCGAGCGCGACAATCGCGCGTCGTCGAGCGCCTGGAACGTCTCCTGCGCATCGGCACTCGCGGGGACGTGGCGCAGTTCGTCGGCGCTGCGCAGCGTGGCGGTCTGCGGCATCAGCCCGGATTCGTGGCCTTCGGAGGCGGTCGGCGCGAGCAGAGGCAGCGCGTGCGGGGTCGCCTCGGCGGCGGTCGGCGCGTTCTTGACGATACCCGCGGCCTCGACCACCGCCGGCAGGTCGATCGCCGCCAGCCGGCCCCAGGCGAAGGCGGTCTTGTTCATCTGCACTGCGGCGCCGTTGAGTTCGATCGCACGCATCAGTGCGTCGAGGGAGATCGGCACCAGGCCGCGCTGCCAGGCGTAGCCGAGCATGAACAGATTGGCCGCGATCGCGTCGCCCATCAGCGCGGTGGCGAGTTGGGTGGCGTCGATCAGCGCCGGATCGCGTCCGCCCAGTGCGGTGCGCACCGCGGCGACGATGTCGGCCGCCGGGAACTGCATGTCCGGGCGCATGGTGAAGGTGCCCGGCATCGCCTCGTAGCTGTTGAGCACGACCTGCGAGCGGCCTTCGCGGATCTTCGACAGCGCCCAGTAGTCGTTGACCACGACCATGTCGCAGCCGAGCACCAGGTCGGCCTCGCCGGCGGCGATGCGCACGGCATGGATGTCGGTGGGCGCCTTCGCGATGCGGATGTGGGTGGTGACCGCGCCGCCCTTCTGCGCCAGACCGGTCTGGTCGAGCACGGTCGCGCCCTTGCCTTCGAGATGCCCGGCCATGCCCAGCAGCGCGCCGATCGTGACCACGCCGGTACCGCCGACGCCGGTGATGAGGATGTTCCAGGGCTTGTCGAGGTCGCTGGCGAAGGCCGGCATCGGCAGATCGGCCAGGCGATCGGCCGCATTCGCCTTCTTGCCCTTCTTCAGTTGCCCGCCGTGCACGGTGACGAAGCTGGGGCAGAAGCCCTCGACGCAACTGTAGTCCTTGTTGCAGTTGCTCTGGTCGATCTCGCGCTTGCGGCCGTATTCGGTTTCCTTCGGCAGCACCGCGACGCAGAAGCTCTTGACACCGCAGTCGCCGCAGCCTTCGCAGACCAGCGAATTGATCGCGACCCGTTTCTGCGGATCGGGCAGCTTGCCGCGCTTGCGCCGGCGGCGCTTCTCGGTGGCGCAGGTCTGATCGTAGATCATGACGCTCACGCCCTTGCTCTTGCGCAGCTTCTTCTGTACCTCGTCGAGTTCGCGGCGTTCGTAGAATTCGACGTCGGAGGGGAACAGATGGCGCTGGCGCGTCCACTTTAGGATGTCGTCGCTGACCACGACGATGGTGTACACGCCCTCGGCGCGCATCTGCTGCGCGATCTGCGGCACGGTGAGGGTGCCGTCCACCGGCTGGCCGCCGGTCATCGCCACCGCGTCGTTGTAGAGGATCTTGTAGGTGATGTTGACGCCGGCGGCGATCGATTGACGGATCGCCAGCGAGCCGGAATGGAAATAGGTGCCGTCGCCGAGGTTCTGGAACACGTGCTCGGTCTCGGTGAACGCCGCCTGGCCGCACCAGGTCACGCCTTCGCCGCCCATGTGGGTGAAGGTGTCGGTGCTGCGGTCCATCCAGGTGACCATGTAGTGGCAGCCGATGCCGCCCAGCGCGCGCGAGCCTTCCGGCACCTTGGTCGAGGTGTTGTGCGGGCAGCCCGCGCAGTAGTGCGGCACGCGCGGGAAGTTGGCGCGCGGCAGCGCGAGTTCGCCTTCCTTTTGCGCGATCCAGGCCAGCACGCCGCGGATCCGCTCGGAGTCGCCCGCTTCCAGGGGAATGTACTTCTGGATCCGGTGCGCGATGACGCGCGCGATCTTCGCCGGCGTCAGTTCGCCGGTCGACGGCAGGATCCATTCGCCGCTTTCGTCGAACTTGCCGACGATGCTCGGGCGGCTGTTGTCGAGATTGATGCCTTCGAAGTTGTAAAACAGCTCCTTCATCTGGCTTTCGATGAAACTGAGCTTCTCTTCGACCACCACGATGTCCTGCAGCCCGCGCGCGAAGGCGCGGATGCCGATCGGCTCCAGCGGCCAGGTCATGCCGACCTTGTACACGCGGATGCCCAGGTCGGCGCAGGCGCGCGCGTCCAGGCCGAGGTACTCCAGCGCCTGCAGTACATCCAGATAGCTCTTGCCGGTGGTGACGATGCCCAGGCGCGCGTTCGGCGAATCGATGACGACGCGGTCGAGGCGGTTCGCGCGCGCGAACGCCTGTGCGGCCCTGACCGCGTAACGGTGCAGGCGCATTTCCTGATCCAGTGGCGGATCCGGCCAGCGGATATTGAGGCCGCCCGGCGGCATCTCGAAATCGTCGGGGGTGACGATCTGCAGCGCCAGCGGATTGACGTCGACCGAGGCCGACGACTCCACGGTTTCGGCGATCGTCTTGAAGCCCACCCAGCGGCCGGTGTAGCGCGACATCGCAAAACCGATGAGGCCCATGTCGAGGATGTCCTGCACCCCCGCCGGATTCAGTACCGGCATCAGCGCGGACTGGAACTCGCCCTCGCTGCCGTGGGGCAGGGTGGAACTGCGGCAGGCGTGGTCGTCGGCAGCCAGCGCCAGCACGCCGCCGAACTTCGAAGTGCCGGCGGCGTTGGCGTGCTTGAACACGTCGCCGCAGCGGTCCACGCCCGGGCCCTTGCCGTACCACATGCCGAACACGCCATCGACGGTCGCGCCCGGGAAC
>JBIJAD010000414.1:0-3347 GCA_044345955.1 Lysobacteraceae bacterium | reverse complement strand
CGGCCGATTGGAAAGCCCGCGCAGGGCGATGCAGATGCGGCCGAGGCTGTCGCAGATGTCGAGATCCAGTTTGTCCAGCCCGTCGCCGTGCGCACGGCGACGCAGATGCACGAAGCCCTGCGTCGGGCAGACGGCGAACGCATCGAGCGATTCGAGCGCGAACGGGAGCTGCGCGACGGTGCTCTCCTGCGAGGCGGTCTCCGGGATCAGGCCCACGCAGGCCTGCAGCGCGCCGTCCAGGATGCTCGGATGCAGACCGTAGTCCGCCGCGGTCGCGGCGACGCAGTCGGGGAGCCGGAATTCGGCGAAGACCGTCTGCGTGTCGCTCGCGCGATCGACGCGAACCGAGGTCAACGCGCGATGCGCCGGCCCGTAGTCGATCCCGATCACGGCGAAATTGTCGTAGCACCGGGCGGCGGAGAACTCGACCGGGCATGCGGCGCGGATCGCCGTCGGGTCGAGGGATCCGTCGGCATGCGGCTCGGTGGTGGTCGTCCGACCCTGGGCGTGGGTCACGACCGCGCCCGCATCGCCGGATTCGCTGACGATCTCGAAACGCAGGCCGTCGCCTGCCGCCTCAAGCAGGATCTGCAGGCGGGTGGTGCCGTCGATCGCGCAGGGACGGAACCACACCACATCGCGCAGGCCGATCCGTCGCTCGTCGTACGGCGGATTCCCGCGCGACAGCGCGACCGCGGCGCGCACCAGTTCGAGATAGACCACACCCGGCAGTACCCGGCGACCGGCGACCACATGGTCGCGCAGGAAAAACTCGCTGCCGTCCAGCGTGGTGTCGAACCGCATCCGCGAATCGTTACCGCCATTCACGCGTGCGAGCACCGGACGGACGGACCGTTGCGACGCGACCGCGTTTTTCGGTCGATCGACGATGTCGATACGATGACGGTCCCTTGCGAAGGGATACACCGGCAACCGGATCCTGCGCCGCGACGCGCCTGCATGCAGACGGTGCCAGTCGACATGACCACCGCACCGCCAGTATTCGATCAAGCGATCGTAGCGTGCGGTCGCAAACCAGTCGTCGAGATCGGTATCGCGCCCGGCAACGATCCCGTCATCGACCGACTGCGTCGCGCGCTCGCCGGCGAGGTACGTCGCCAGCGCCTCTTCGAGGTCCGCGAGCGAACGCACGCACACGCCGTAGCGGGCTTCCATCGGTTCCCGACCGACCTGCAGCGTATAGGCCAGATCGTCCAGCGAGACATCGCGATTCCGGGAGAGGAACCGCTGCAGGGCCACCGCACGCTCGCGCAGGCGAGCGGGGTTTTTCGCGGACAACAGGACGATGCGCCTGCCGTCGCCGGCCGGCTCCGAGGCCCTCGCTTCGGGTGCGATGAACTCTTCGAGGATCGCATGCGTATTCGTACCGCCGATGCCGAACGAGCTCAGCGCGGCGCGGCGCGGGCCGTCCTGCTGCGGCCAGGGGCGATGGCGGTCGGCGATGTGGAACGGAGAATCCGCGATGGCGAGCGCCGGATTGGGTTCGCGGCAATGCAGGGTCGGCACGATTTCGCCGTGTTTCAGGCACAGCGCGACCTTGATGCAACCGGCAAGGCCGGCGGCCGCGTCGAGATGTCCGATGTTGCTCTTCACCGAACCGATCGCGCAGTACTGCCTCCGCGAGGTGCGCTTGCGATACGCCTGGGTCAATGCGGAGAATTCGATCGGGTCGCCGAGCCGGGTGCCGGTGCCATGGGCTTCGACGTAGCCGATGGTGTCCGGATCGACGCCGGTGGCGGCCAGCACGGATTCGATCACGCGCATCTGTCCGCCGACGCTCGGCGTGTAGAAGCCGGCCTTGTCCGCGCCGTCGTTGTTGATGCCGACGCCGCGGACCAGCGCATAGACGTGGTCGCCGTCGCGCAGGGCCTGGTCGGCGCGTTTCAGCAGCAGGGCGCCGATGCCCTCCCCTGCGACCATGCCGTCCGCCGATGCGTCGAACGCCTTCAGACGGCCGTCGCTGGAGAAATTCAGACCGGTGCTGTGTACGTAACCGAATTGGTCGTGCGGCATGAGCATCGCGGCGCCGACCAGCGCATGCCGCGATTCGCCGGCGAGGATACTGCGGCAGGCGGAGGCCAGGCAGACCAGCGAGGACGAGCAGTTCGACTGCACGAAATAGCTCGGTCCGTTCAGCCCCAGCCGGTGGGAAATGATGGTCGGCATCGTGCCGGGCTGGGAGAACATCCACGAGACGTAGGCTTCCGTGCCGCGGGTCTCGGCGGACGCGGTCGTATGCGCGATGTTGTCGTGCACGGCCGCGTGGTAGAGGCTGGTGCTCGCGGACGCGAATACGCCGGTGTCGGGGATATCGGAAGCGCGGTATCCCGAGTCTTCGATCGCATTCCAGGCGTGCTGCAGCAGTTGCCGCAGTTGCGGGTCCATGAATTGCGCGTCGCGTGCGGCCACGCGGAAGAATCCGGCATCGAAGGCATCCTTGCCCTCGACGGTCGCGCGCACGGCGACGAAATTCGGCTCGCGCAGCAGCGCGTCGTCTGCACCGGCCGCGCGCAGCGCATCCGCGGTCGGTCGTTCGATGCCTTCGCGGCCTTCGCGCAGGTTGTCCCAGAATTGGTCGACGTCGGACGCGCCCGGGAACGTGCAGGCGATGCCGATGATCGCGAGGCTGGTCGTGTAATACGCCGGAAGGTCGCCTTCCCGCCCGGAGTTTCCTGCATCGGTCGCGACGATCTCCTGCCGCGCTTCGCCCGCTCGCGGCGTCTGCATCGCCCGCTGAGCGAGGTACCGGGCGATGTTGCGGAGACTGGCGTGCGCGAACAGCGCGGTCGCATCGAATTGAGGGTCGAACCGGTGCTGGATCTCTTTCACAACGGCGACCGCCAGCAGCGAATCGCCGCCGACATCGAAGAATCCGAGCTCCGGCTCGATCGCTTCGACCTTGAGGATGTCGCGCCAGATCGTGGACAGTTCGCGTTCGATCGCGACCGAGGCCGTCATCGTGTCCTGCCGGTGCTCCGCAGCCGGCGTCGCCGCCGCCAGCGGACGTGACGCCAGCGCGAGTCGGTCAGCCTTGCCGTTGGGCGTCAGCGGCAGGGCGTCGATACCGGCGAACAGTGCCGGCACCATGTGCGCCGGCAGGCCGGACCTGCAGCGCTCGCGCAGCCGCGCTTCGAGCGCCTTGTCCGCTCCCGGTCGGGCGACGTAATAGGCGACGAGCCGCTTGCTGTGCTGCGTCTCGACCACGACGGCGGCGCAGTTCTCGACATCGGCATCGCCTGCGATCGCAGCCTCGATCTCTCCCAGTTCGATCCGGAAGCCGCGGATCTTCACCTGCGCATCGCGACGGCCCAGGTACTGCACCCGTC
>JBIJAD010000413.1:0-3354 GCA_044345955.1 Lysobacteraceae bacterium | reverse complement strand
GGCTTCCCCCGCGCCCGGCCCGCCGCCCGCATGTCGATCGCCCCTCCCGCCGCGCCGCCCCCCTCCCGCTTCCGTCTCTCGCCTCGCGCGCGCCGCCTGCTGCTGGCCGGCTTCGGTCTGGGCCTGCTGCTGTTCCTGCTGCTGTGGTGGGACCTGCGCGACAACGCCGATTTCTATCGCCCCGAGGCCAGCGGACACAACGCCGAAGGCCAGGTGTTCGACCCCCTGCCTGCACCGATGCCCGACGGCGAGCGCAGCGCCAGCGGTCTGTCCGAAGCGGCCGAGGCTGCGCGCCGCAACCCGCCCCCGGCGCCACCGGTGGCCAAGCGCCCGACCGCACCTGCCGTCGAAGCGCCGCAGACGGCCCCGTCGCGCACCGCCGACGCCAGGCCGCGCACAGGCGGTGGCACCAGCCTGCCGGCGGCGATTTCCCGCCCCGCGCCGGAATATCCCGCGCAGGCCCTGCGCAACAACGAATCCGGCACCGTACATCTGCGCATCACCGTCGGCGAAGACGGCAAGCCCAGCGAGATCGTGGTCGAACGCAGCAGCCGTTCGCGCGCGCTGGATCGCGCTGCGGTCCAGGCCGTTCGTCGCTGGACGTTCCGTCCGGCGATGCAGGACGGCCGACCGGTCGCCGGCGAACTGAAGGTCCCGATCGAGTTCTCGATCGACAACCGTTGAGGCCTCCTCGGCGGCAGGGGCGAGGATTTCCCGTCCGCCGCGCATCGCATCGTGCCTGCGTCATCGACAGACACGAAAGACCCGGGCCGGCTGCGAGCCGACCCGGGTCTGCGGGCGAACGGACATCCGCAGCTCCTGCCGAAGCAGGCTGCGCCAATCCGTCGAGATCAGCAGTTCGCGATTTCGGCCGGCGTCATGCCCGGGAAATAGAAGGGCGCGGTGCCGTAGAAGCTCACCACCGGGAAATAGCGATCGTCGAGGGTGGTGAACCCGTAAGCCGTGGTGCGCGCGGTGTGGGTGCTGTCCCAACTGATGCTCGGATACAGCCCGATGAACGTCGACTGGGTGCCGGAGAAACGGCGCACGATGATGGTGTTGCTGGTCACGTTGCTGGTGAGCCGGGTCAGTTCGGATCTGACCTGCCACATCGAACCGGCGACCGGTGCCGGCACTTCCGTCTTGCACAGGCGCAGCGACGCGATGTTCGAGGCGTACTGCGGAGGGATCGGCACATTGGTCCAGGCGGCGTTCGCCGGGGCCGATACGGCGATGGCGAGCGCGAGGCCGCCGAGAACCGAAGTCATTTTCCTGAAGCGCGTAACGTCCATGATTTACCTCTCTGGTGGTTGATGAAGAGTCCAGATCCCTCTGTCCGCGCGGAAATTATCGCAGACCTCTTTCACGCAAAAGAAAACACGCGTCACATCGGCGGCATGCGCCGCGAGCCCGGCTCAGCGCGCCGCGTCCGGTCTCAATCGGAACCCCGCGGCGACCGCCGATTCGTCGAATCCCGGAAATGAAGTCGCAACATTCGCGATGTCGGAAATGCAAACATCCGCTGCGCATCGCTGCGCGGCGATCGCGGCGGCCATCGCGATGCGATGATCGCCGTGACTGTCGATGACCGGCGGCTGCGTTGTATCGAAGGCGAAGGCGCCGCCGTGGATGGTCGCGCCGTCGGCGGTCTCGTCGACGCGGATGCCGAGCACGCGGAGGGCCGCGGACATGGTCGCGAGGCGGTCGGATTCCTTGACCCGCAACTCGGCCGCACCGCCGACCACGGTCGCGCCCTCGGCGCAGGCCGCGGCGACGAACAGCGCCGGAAATTCGTCGATCATGTCCGGCACGATCGTCTCCGGCACCGCGATGCCGCGCAGCGGCGCGTGGCGCACGCGCAGATCCGCGACGGCTTCGCCGCCAGCGCGGCGGGCGTTGGATTCGACGATGTCCGCGCCCATCAACCGCAGCGCCTGAAGCAGACCGGTGCGACGCGGGTTCATGCCGACCGCTTCCAGCACGAGGTCCGAGCCCGGCACCACGCTGGCCGCGACCAGGAAAAACGCGGCCGAGGAAAAATCCGCCGGCACGTGCACATCGGTCGCGCGCAGGGCGTGGCCGTTGCCGGCGCCGCCGCGCACGCGCGCGAAGCCTGGTTCGAATTCGATCGGCCAGCCGAACGCCGAGAGCATGCGCTCGGTGTAGTCGCGGGTGGGATGCGGCTCGCGGACGACGGTTTCGCCCTCGGCGTACAGGCCGGCAAGCAGCAATGCGGATTTCACCTGCGCGCTCGCGACCGGCAGGGTGTAGTCGATGCCGTGCAGACGGCCGCCGCCATGCACACGCAGCGGCGGCAGGCCGCCGGCTTCGCTGTCGATCCGCGCGCCCATCGCCGCCAGCGGATCGATCACCCGCCGCATCGGCCGTTTCGACAGCGAGGCGTCGCCGACCAGCACGCTGTCGAACGCCTGCCCCGCCAGCACGCCGGCGAGCAGGCGCATGCCGGTGCCGGCATTGCCGCAGTCCAGCGGCGCATCGCTGCCGCGCAGGCCGTGCAGGCCGACACCGTGGACGATGCGGCTCTGCGGCGACGGCGCTTCGATCTTCACGCCGAGCTGCCGGAACACTTCGGCCGTCGCACGGGTGTCCTCGCCTTCGAGGAACCCGTCGATGCGCGACACGCCTTCGGCCAGCGACGCGAGCATGATCGCGCGGTGCGAGACCGACTTGTCGCCGGGCACGCGGATGCGCCCGGTCAGGGCACGCCCCGGACCTGCGATCCAGTCCTGTCGTTGCGCGCCGCTCATGCCCTGACCTCGCTTGGAATGACCTCGTCGAGCGCCTCGAGCAGACGACGGTTTTCCGCGGCGGTGCCGACCGTGATCCGCAGGCAATGGCCGAGGCCGTAACCGCCCATCGGCCGCAGCACGACGCCGCGTTCGATCAATGCGGCGTCGATGCGCGCGACGCGTACTTCCTCGCCCGGCTCGGCGAACTGCGTGAGGATGAAATTGGTCTGCGACGGAAACATGCGCAGCCCGCGCGCCCGCAGCGCATCGGCCAGCGCCGCACGCTGTTCGGCGTTGCGCGCGACCACCCAGCGCAGGTGTTCCTCGTCGCCCAGCGCCGCTTCGGCCGCGGCGAGACCCGCGCTGTTGACGTTGAAACTCTCGCGCACCCGCTCCATCACCGCGATCAGGCCGGGATCGCCGATCGCATAGCCCACCCGCAGCCCGGCCAGCGCGTAGGCCTTGCTGAAGGTGCGGGTGACGACCAGATTCGGATGCCGCGCCACCAGGGTCAGCGCCGAGGCCCAGTCGGGCGCATCGACGAATTCGGCGTAGGCCTCGTCGACCACCACGATCACCCGCTCCGGCACCCTGGCCATGAACG
>JBIJAD010000412.1:0-3368 GCA_044345955.1 Lysobacteraceae bacterium | reverse complement strand
GAACACGGTCGCGCAAGTGATTGATCGAGCGACGCATCGCGCGCCCGATCGATCCGGCGAAGCCCGCCCCATCCTCTCCCTGCCACCTTTCGAGCTCATGACACAGGATTCCGCACCCGCTTCGCCGCTCCGCATCGAGGACCGCACGGTCGAAGGCCATGGCCTGATCCGCCGGATCGCCGTCGACCGTCCCGAGCGGCTCAATGCCCTCGATTCCGCCACCCTCGACGCCCTGCATGCGGCCTTCGACGCCGCGGCCGCCGATCCCGAGGTGCGGGTGGTGCTGCTGACCGGCAGCGGCCCCAAGGCCTTCGTCGCCGGCGCCGACATCGCCCAGATGAGCGGGCTCAGCCCGGTCGAAGGCCGCGATTTTTCGCTGCGCGGCACCCGGATGATGCGCCGGATCGAGACCATGCCCAAGCCGGTGATCGCGATGATCAACGGCTTCGCGCTCGGCGGCGGGCTGGAGCTGGCGATGTCCTGTCATCTGCGGATCGCCGCCGACAGCGCGAAGGTCGGCCAGCCGGAAATCAATCTCGGCCTGATCCCGGGCTTCGGCGGCACCCAGCGCCTGCTGCGTCTGGCCGGGCGCGCCGCGACGCTCGAACTGTGCCTGCTCGGTGCGCCGATCGATGCCGCGCGTGCGCTGCAACTGGGCATCGTCAATCGCGTGGTCGCCGCGGCCGATCTGGAAGCGGAGACGATGAAAATCGCCGAACAGCTCGCCGCTTCCGCACCGCTGGCGCTGCGCGGCACGCTCGACTGCGTCAACGTCGGCGGCGAATGCGGGATCGAGGAAGGCCTGGAATACGAATCCGCGCAGTTCGGGCTGATCTTCTCCACCGAGGACATGCGCGAAGGCACGAAGGCGTTCCTGGAACGCCGCAAGCCGCAGTTCCGCGGCCGATGAACGCGGACGACTGCGCGATCTGCGGCGAACCGCACACGGCAGCGCTCGAAGCCGCGTTGGCGGTCGACGACATCGATCGCGCGGTCGCACTCGGATTGCTCGAGTTCGCGCCGATCGGCACGCCCTGCCCCGAATGCGCGGCGCGCGTCGCCGCGATCCTCGCCGCCCGCGACGAACGCCTGCGCGCGCTGGCCGCCCGGGAGCGCCATCGCGCGCGGACGCGGCGTCTGGCCGAACGTGCGGAAGCGCGCGCGCGGCGACGCGCGGCCGCGGCGCCTGCCGCCACGCAGGCCGGCACCGTCGCACCGGCACTGCCGCCCGCCGCCGCGGCCGCCCTCGCCCGGGCCAAGGCGAAGGCCGCGGGAAAACGATCGGACTGACCCATGGCCTCGAAGAAGAAGACAGCGCGTGCACCGCGCGGCGGCATGCCGGCGCAGGACATCCGCAGCGCCTTCGAGCGCTGGCGCGAACTCAACCCGCATCCGACCACCGAGCTGGAATACTCGACGCCGTTCGAACTGCTGGTCGCGGTGGTGCTGTCGGCACAGGCCACCGATGTCGGCGTGAACAAGGCCACCCGGCGGCTGTTCCCGGTGGCGAACACGCCGCAGGCGATCGCCGCGCTCGGGGTCGAAGGCCTGAAGCCGTACATCGCGACCATCGGCCTGTTCAACACCAAGGCCGCGAACGTGATCGCGCTGTGCGGGAAGCTGATCGCCGAACACGGCGGCGAAGTGCCGCGCGATCGTGCCGCGCTGGAGGCGCTGCCCGGGGTCGGCCGCAAGACCGCGAACGTGGTCCTGAACACGGCGTTCGGTGCGCCGACGATGGCGGTCGACACCCACATCTTCCGGGTGTCGAACCGCACCGGGCTGGCGCCCGGCAAGACCGTCGACGCGGTGGAACAGGCGCTGCTGAAGCGGGTGCCGGCGGAGTTCCTGCAGGACGCGCATCATTGGCTGATCCTGCACGGCCGCTACACCTGCAAGGCGCGCAAGCCGGAGTGCTGGCGTTGCCCGATCCGCGACGTCTGCCGGTTCAAGGACAAGACCTCCGACAAGGCACCATGAACCGGCGGTCGGGCTGTCAGCCGCCGGCGCGGCCTCGATGCATCGGCGCATCATCGCTTTCGCGGGCCGGCTGATCCTGCACGGCCGCTACACCTGCAAGGCGCGCAGACCGGAGTGCTGGCGCTGTCCGATCCGCGATCTGTGCCGGTTCAAGGACAAGACTGCGGACGACGGCGAGCGCTGATCGGACTGCAGAGCGGCTCCTGTATCCGCTACCCCGTCTCCGGAGAAATGTGCGGCGGTTCTGCGATCCGCTCCACGGACGCGACCCGCCGAAACGACGAAGCCCCGGCTCGCGCCGGGGCTTCGTGCAGTCACGATACGCGCAGTCCGATCAGAACGAGAACTGCGTGCGCAGCGCGTACTGGCCGGTCTCGTCGCCGTTGACCTCGTTCTCGCCCTGCGTGTAATTGAACATGAAGCGCAGGTTCGGATTGACGTAGTAGTTCACGCCGAGCATCAGGCTGCTGGCTTCGCGGTTGGCGATGTCCTCGTTCTCGATGTAGTCGTAGCGCGCGGTCAGCTCCCACAGGCCCTTGTCGCCGACGCGCGGGTTGCCGAACACACCGGTCGCGC
This sequence comes from Lysobacteraceae bacterium, assembly GCA_044345955.1. Lineage (GTDB taxonomy): Bacteria > Pseudomonadota > Gammaproteobacteria > Xanthomonadales > Xanthomonadaceae > Lysobacter_I. Next base: position 812 of record JBIJAD010000412.1, on the reverse strand, counting down.
CCTTGTACGGCTTGTGCCCGCCGTTGAGCATCCAACTGCCCTGCAGATACCAGGTATTCACGTCCTGGTCGGCGAGGAACGGCTGCTCGAACTTCGACTGCACGTATTCGCCCTGGAAGAACGCCGGGCCGAAGGAGCCGGCGATTTCCGCGCCGTAGGCGCTGATCGAGTCGCCGCTGGCGCCGGTGACCGTGGCGATGGTCTGCGCCGGACCGCGGCGGCCGGCGTAGTTGGCCACGGCGGTGGTGGTGGCCGAGCCGTTGTTCAGATTCTCGACGCTGAACCAGCCGCCGAGGTGCAGGGTGCTGGTCTCGCGATCGATCGGCGCCCAGGTCGCGCGACCGGCGACGCCCATGCCCTCGTTGCGCACGCCGGCGGCGCTGCGCAGGTTGAACACCGACACGCCGGCGGTGTAATTGCTGCCGCTGCGCAGATAGCCCACGCCCTGCTGGAACTGGCGGCCGTTGAACAGGCCGGTCGCCGAGGCGAACGGGCGTTCCATCATCAGGAGCTCGTTCGAGCTGGTCAGCTCTTCCATCGAGCGGTAGGGCTTGAAGTGACCAATGAAGAACTTGCCGCCCAGCGCGCTCTTGGCGACGTACAGGTCGCGCAGGCCGTCGAGGTTGGTGCCGGCGCCGAAGTCCTGCTCCATCTTGTATTCCCAGCCCAGCGCCTTGCCCTGCAGGGTGAGGCGGGCGCGGCGGAATTCGGTAGTGCCGGTGGTCGGCGCGATGTCGCGGTCGAAGGCGTAGGCGTCGAAATGGATGCGGCCGCCGAGCTGGGCCTCGAACTTGCCGTCGCCGGAGGTGATC
>JBIJAD010000409.1:0-3408 GCA_044345955.1 Lysobacteraceae bacterium | reverse complement strand
TCGAATGGTGCGGCGACGACGTGATCCTCGCGCAGCGCGAGGGCGTACGGCTCGGTTTCCGCTTGACCAAGGCACTGCTGCAGCTCGGCTACGGGACCCGGCGCCTGCGCTGGACGGTGGCGACGTGGGCGGCGCAGTCCGTGGTCGATGGCGACCGCGTGCAGCCGGCGCATGCGTCCATCCACGGCTTCATCGGTTCTCTGGCCAAGGAATATCCGACCTGGTTGGTGCGTCTGGGCGACCTTCCGGCCGGAGACGACCGATCGCTGCAGGCCCTGCTCGCCGTTCGCCCGCTCGATCGTGGCGATGCGTGGGCGCTGCGTCGCGGCGAGTGGTTCCGGCAGACGCTGGTGCAGGTCGAGCAGGCGCCGGCGGCCTCCGTCACATTGCCCTATCGCGATCGCGGTGTGTATGTGGTGATCGGCGGCGCCGGCGGGCTTGGCGAAGTCTTCAGTGAGCACCTGATCCGCCGTCATGGCGCGAGGATGGTCTGGATCGGCAGGCGAGCCGCTGACGAGGAGATCGCAAGCAGGCTCGACCGTCTCGCGCAGTTCGGTCCGCGTCCGACCTACATCGCCGCCGATGCGGCCGATCGCGACGCGCTGGAAGCGGCCCGCCTGCAGATCGTCGCGTCGTACGGGCGCGTCGACGGCGTGATCCACGCGGCGCTCGAGCTTCGCGACAAGAGTCTGATGAACATGGACGAGGCGGATTTCATGCGCAGCCTCGTCGCCAAGATCGACGTCAGCGTCCGCATGGCGCAGGTGTTCGGTCGCGATACGCTCGATTTCGCGCTGTTCTTCTCGTCCTTCCAGAGCTTCAGCCGCGCCGCTGGCCAAAGCAACTATGCGGCGGGTTGCGCGTTCAAGGATGCGTTCGCCGATGCGGCGCGCGGACATTGGGCCTGCCCGGTGAAGATCGTCAACTGGGGCTATTGGGGCGAAATCGGGTCAGTCGCGAACGATTTCTACCGCGAGAGGATGGCGCAGGTCGGCGTCGGTTCGATCAGGGCCGACGAGGGCATGTCCGCGCTCGACGCGCTGATGGGAGGCCGCCTGCCGCAGATCGCGCTGATCAAGACCACCCAGTGGGGAGCGCTGAGCGAGTCGGTCGCGCCCGAACTGCTGCGGGTCCTGGCCGGTCCGGAAGCGCCGCCCGCGATCGAGGCGCGTCCGGCGCCTGCGGACGAACCGGCAGAGTCGGATCGTCTGCTCGCGCAGTTGCTGTTCGTGCAGTTGCGGTCGATGGGCGCGTTCGATGCCGGCAGCGCTCCGGACCCGGTCGCACTGGAACAGTGGCGTCGCCGTTCCGGCGTCCTGGAGATTTATTCGCGCTGGCTCAAATGCAGTCTGTCGGTCGTGCGCGAGCACGGGCTCGCCGCTGACCCCGACTCGCGCGACGACACGGCGATCTGGGATGTCTGGCAGCGGCAGCGCGACGCGCGCTCTGCGGAAGGCGCTTCGTCCGCGCACGGCGATCTGCTCGAATCGATGCTGCGCGCGTTGCCGCAGATCCTGACCGGGAAGACCCGGGCGACCGATCTGCTGTTCCCGAGTTCGTCGATGAAGGCCGTCGAGGGCGTCTATCGCGGCAATGCGCTCGCCGATCATTTCAACACGGTGCTGGTCGAGCGCCTCGTCTCGGATGTCCGGAGACGCCTCCAGTCCGATGCGTCGCGACGCCTGAGGATCCTCGAGATCGGCGCCGGCACCGGCGGCACCAGCGCGCTCGCGCTGGATGCGCTGTTGCCGTTTGCGTCGTCGATCGAAGAATATGCCTACACGGATATCTCGCGCGCGTTCCTGATCAATGCCGAGGAACGATTCTCCCGCGAGCATCCCTACGCCCGCTTCCAGTTGCTGGACATCGAGCGGCCTCTTTCGGGGCAGGGGATCGAGATCGGGGCCTACGATCTCGTCGTCGCCACCAATGTGCTGCATGCGACCCGGGACATCCGCGAAACCCTGCGCAACGCGAAGGCGGCGCTGCGGCGCGGCGGTCTGTTGCTGCTCAACGAAATCGATCGTTTCAGTCTGGTCGCGCACCTGACCTTCGGATTGACCGAAGGCTGGTGGCTGTTCAAGGACACCGCGCTGCGGATTCCCGGCTCTCCGGGCCTCCAGCCCCGCGCGTGGCTCGCGGTGCTTCGCGACGAAGGTTTCGATGCCGTCGAATTCCCGGCCGAAGCCCAGCACGGACTCGGTCAACAGGTCGTCGTCGCGTACAGCGACGGCATCGTCCGTCAGCGGATGCAGGCGCCGCGTCAGCCGCGGGCCGTCGAACGCAGCGTGCGTTCGGTGGCGGCGCCGGCGGTCAAGACCGGCCGCGATGCCGTCGAGATCCCGCCGCCCGCGGTCGCCGAAACGGTCGCAAGGAAACCGGATGCGGATGCGATCCGCGGCGTGATCGCGGACACCATCGCGACCGCGCTCAAGGTGACCGTCGATCTGGTGGACTTCGACGATTCCTTCGCCGACTACGGCCTCGACTCCATCCTCGGCGTGCAGGCCGTGCAGGTGATTTCGCAGCGGCTCGGCATCCAGCTCAACACCACCGCGCTTTTCGATTACAGCACGGTCAACAAGCTCGCAGATCACATCCTCGCCGAGCACGCAGCGGCCCTCGCAGCGGTCGCTCCCGACGTCGGCGAGGCGCCTGCCGCGCCGCCGTCGCGGGACCTCGCGAGCTCGACGGTGGTGTCGTTCGCGAGTCGCCAGCGCGTCCGTACGGCGGCTCTCGTCGTCAAGGAGATCGGCAGCGAAGCACCGGTGTCGGGCGCGGCCCAGGATGACGCCAGCGACCTCTCGGCCGGGCCGGATCCGCAACCGCTTGCGGATTCCGAAACCTCCGCGATCGCGATCGTGGGCATGAGTGCCCGTTACCCGCATTGCCCGGACATCGACACGCTCTGGCAGCGACTGGCGCAGGCCGAGGATCTGCTCGATGCGATCGACGATCGGTCGTCGATGCGGCGCGGCAAGTTGTCGGAAATCGATCAATTCGACGCGCTGTTCTTCAACATCTCCGGTATCGAAGCCCGATACATGGATCCGCAGCAGCGTCTGTTCCTCGAAGAAGCCTGGCAGGCGCTGGAAGATGCCGGCTACGTCGGCGACGGGATCGAAGGCAGCCGCTGCGGCGTCTATCTCGGCGGTGTCGGCGGCGATTACAGCGCCCTGTTCGGCGGCCATGCGCCGCCGCAGGCGTTCTGGGGCAACACCGGCTCGGTGATGCCTGCGCGCATTTCCTATTTCCTGAACCTGCACGGCCCCGCCGTCGCGATCGACACCGCGTGCTCGAGTTCGCTGGTGGCGATCCACATGGCATGCCAGGCGCTGCGTACGCGCGAGGTCGAATTCGCGCTCGCGGGAGGCGTCTTCATCCAGACCGGCGAGCGTTTCCAGATGT
>JBIJAD010000408.1:0-3415 GCA_044345955.1 Lysobacteraceae bacterium | reverse complement strand
CTCGACATGGAATTCGCCTGGGTGCAGGAACGCGATGTGCAGGACACGGTCGAGGCGATGATCCGCGACGTGTTCCGGGAAGTGATGGACGCCGACCTCGGCGACTTCCCGCGCATGACCTACGCCGAAGCCATGCGCCGCTACGGTTCGGACAAACCCGATCTGCGCATCGCGCTGGAGTTCGTCGACATCGCCGAGCTGGTGAAGACCTGCGAATTCAAGGTGTTCACCGACTGGGCGAACGCCGCCGACGGCCGGGTGATCGCGCTGCGCGCCCCGGGCGGCGCGGCGCTCAGCCGCAAGCAGATCGACGACTGCGCCGCGCATGCCGCCAAACACGGTGCCAAGGGCCTGGCGTGGATGAAGATCGAGGACGCGACCAAGGGCCGCGAGGGCATCGCCTCGCCGATCGCCAAATTCCTCGACGAAGCCACGCTCGCCGCGATCGTGCAGGCGACCGGCGTGCAGACCGGCGATGCGATCTTCTTCGGCGCGGCGGAGTACAAGACCGCCAGCGACTTCATGGGCGCGCTGCGCCTGAAGCTGGGCAAGGATCTGAACCTGGTCGAAGCCGGCTGGAAGCCGCTGTGGGTTACGGATTTCCCGATGTTCGAGTGGGACGAGGAAGCGCAGCGCTACGTCGCCCTGCATCATCCGTTCACCGCGCCGGCGGTCGACGACGAGGCCAATCTGCGCGCCAACGCCGCCACTGCGGTCTCGCGCGGCTACGACATGGTGCTCAACGGCAACGAGATCGGCGGCGGTTCGATCCGTATCCACCGTCCGTCGATGCAGAGCGCGGTGTTCGACCTGCTCGGCATCGGCCGCGAGGAAGCGGAACTGAAGTTCGGCTTCCTGCTCGACGCGCTGAAGTACGGCGCCCCGCCGCACGGCGGCATCGCCTTCGGCATCGACCGCATCGCTGCGCTGATGGCCGGCACCGAATCGATCCGCGACGTCATCGCCTTCCCCAAGACCACCACCGCACAATGTCTGATGACCGGCGCACCGTCGCCGGTGCCGGACGCGCAGTTGGCGGAGGTGCATGTGCAGGTGCGGTTGCCAAAGGCATGATGTTTCCGTGGGAGCGGCGCAAGCCGCGACCGTCGGCGGAAAAACTCGCCGGAGGCCGTCGCGGCTTGCGCCGCTCCCACAGGATATTCCTCGGGAGTCGTACATGACCTGCACCATCCGCCGCGCCACCCCCGCCGACGCCGAGCGCGTGGCCGAACTCGCGCGGCGCAATTTCACCGAGACCTTCGGTCCTCTGTACCCGCCGGAAGACCTCGAGCACTTCCTGCGCACCAACTACATCGCCGGAACCCAGCGCGCGGCGCTGGAAGACCCGCGCCAGGCGGTCTGGCTGCTGGAGGACGGCGACGAGGCGATCGGCCACATCTACGTCGGCCCGTGCAAGCTGCCGCATGCGGACGTGCGCAAGGGCGACGGCGAGATCAAGCGCCTGTACATCCTCGCCCGCGCCCACAACGGCGGCTGGGGCGCGAAGCTGATGCAGACCGCGATGGACTGGCTGCTCGCCGACGGCCCGCGCACGCTGTGGGTGGGCGTGTGGAGCGAGAACTTCGGTGCCCAGCGCTTCTACCGGCGTTACGGGTTCGAGAAGGTGGGCGAGTACCTGTTCCCGGTCGGCCAGACCAACGACCACGAATTCATCCTGCGGCGTCCGGCCTGAGCGGTCGGCGCGACCCCTGCCATCGGTCGGGGCTTGCGCTCGCGGACGGCCGCGCCCATGTCCCGGACGAGGTCGCTCCCCCACGGCGACGGACTCCGCAGCGCATGGCCCCGACCCTCCAGGTCCTCCTCGTCCACGGCATCTGGAATGCCCGCCACTGGTTGGCCCCGTTCGCCCTGCGCCTGCGCCGCGAGGGTCTGGCGCCGCGTCTGTTCGGCTACGACAGCATCCTGCGTGCACCCGAGCAGGCCGGCGAGCGCCTGATCGCGCATCTGCGCCGGCATCCGGTCGAGTCCCTGGTCGGCCACAGCCTCGGCGGGCTGGTGATCCTCGAAGCCCTGCGCCGGGCGCCGGAGCTGCCGGTGAAGCGGGTGGTCTGCCTGGGCTCGCCGCTGCGCGGCAGCGCGGTGGCGACGGCGATCGGCGGCCGTGCCCCGCTGTCGCTGGCGCTGGGCCGCAGCCGCGGTCTGCTCGAACGCGGCTGTCCGCCCTGGGAAGGTCCGGCCGAGGTCGGGGTGGTCGCCGGTGATCGTGCGCGCGGGGTCGGCGGCTGGTTCGTGCGTTTCGACGGGGCCTCCGACGGCACCGTGAGCGTGGAGGAGACCCGCCTGCCCGGGCTGCGCGACCACTGCATCGTCCCGGCCAGCCACAGCGGGCTGGTGCTGTCCCCGTACGCCGCGGCCCAGACCGCGGCCTTCCTGCGCGAGGGCCGATTCCGCCGCTGAGGGTTGCCGTCCGCGGGCACGGCCCGGCGGATGGGGGTAAAATTCGCGGTTTGGCACACCGTACGGATTCCGCACCGCCATGGGCAGAGGGCCTTCCATCGAGGCGCGCAAGAACGCGGTCGACGCGCAGCGCGGCAAGATTTTCACCAAGATCGTGCGCGAGATCGGCGTTGCCGCGCGTGCCGGCGGCGGCGACCCGGCCGGCAATCCGCGCCTGCGCAGCGCGGTCGACAAGGCGCTGGCGGTCAACATGTCCAAGGACGCGATCGAACGCGCGATCAAGAAGGCCACCGGCGAGCTCGAAGGCGTCGAATACGAGGAAATCCGCTACGAGGGCTATGCTCCGGGCGGGGTCGCGGTGATCGTCGACTGCCTCACCGACAACAAGATCCGCACCGTGGCCGACGTTCGCCACGCCTTCAGCAAATTCGGCGGCAATCTCGGCACCGAGGGCTCGGTCGCGTTCATGTTCCGCAAGCTCGGCGTCCTGTCGTTCGCGTCCGGCGCCGACGAGGACCGCATCACCGAGGTGGCGATCGAGGCCGGCGCCGACGATGTGGTGGCCTATCCCGAGGACGGCGCGATCGACGTGCTGACCTCGCCCGACGCCTTCGCCGAGGTCAAGGCCGCGATGGACGCCGCCGGCCTGGCCGCGGACATCGCCGAAGTCACCTTCCGCGCCGACAACGACAGCCCGGTCTCCGGCGACACCGCGCAGCAGGTCATGAAACTGCTGCGCTGGCTGGAGGACATGGACGACGTGCAGAACGTCTATTCCAATGCCGAGTTCGGCGCGGATGCCTACGCCTGACGCGCCGAAGCGGCGTGCGGGCGTCCGCGGACGCCGGCATGACGCCCGACCGGCGCCGAATCCGGCATGACCCCGCCATGACCTCCTCCGTTCGCATCCTCGGCATCGACCCGGGCTCCCAGCGCACCGGCGTGGGCATCATCGACGTGGATGTCGGCGGGCGCACGGCGCATGTGTTCCACGGGA
>JBIJAD010000407.1:0-3418 GCA_044345955.1 Lysobacteraceae bacterium | reverse complement strand
AGACCGAAGAACGCATCCGGCGCGAACAGCGCCCAGCCGCCCGGGCCGGTGCGCAGCCAGTCGCTGTGCAGCGCACGCGCCTCGACCAGCACCGGCACCAGCAGCAGCCAGGCCCACATCGCGACCGCGGCGAAGATCCCCAGCAGTACCGCGCGCGGCGGCGTCTGCGGCCGCCACAGCGCGAAGCCCAGCGCCGGCGCCAGCGCGGCCAGCGCAGAAAACGACAGCGCCCCGACATCGGCCAGCGCGTCGTTGCCGGCGATCAGGCGACTGTAGCCCCAGGCCAGCAGCACGATCGCGAGGATGCCGACGCGTCGCTGCATCAGCACTGCGCTGCGCAGGTCGGGCTGCGGCTCGGCAGCCGCTGTCCGCGCCGCACGCCGCGGCGCCCACACGCCGCGCAGCCACAGTGGGGTGAGCCAGTGATTGCCGATCATGAGACTCAGGGTGAGCGTGCTCACGATCACCATGCCGGTACCGGCGCTGAGGCCGCCGAGGAAACCCAGCAGTGCCAGCCCTTCCCGGCCCTGCGACAGCGGCAGCGCCAGCACGTAGAGATCCGAGGGCACGCCCTGCGCCGCCAGCAGCGCATCGCCGGCGCGGGCCAGCGGCAGCACCGGCAGCGCGATCAGCAGCAGGTACAGCGGAAACAGCCAGCGCGCGCGCAGGACATGGCGCTCGTCGCGGCATTCGACCGCGCCGACATGGAACTGGTGCGGCAGCGTGAACATCGCCAGCACCCCGAGCAGCACCAGCGGCGCGTACCCGGACAGATCGCCCGCCTGCGGGCGCAGCAGTTCCACCGCCGACCCCTGCGCCGGCAGGGTGAACGCGAACAGCCCGATCGCCAGCAGTGCACCGAGCTTGAGCAGCGCTTCGAAGGCCATCGCCAGGATCAGACCGCGGTTGTGCTCGGCGGCGCTGGCGCTGCGGGTGCCGAACAGCATCGCGAACGCGGCCATCGCCAGTGCCACGTACAGCGCGCTGTCCTGCCAGGCCGGCACCTCGCCGGCATCGCCGCCGACCAGCAGCGCGAAACTCATCGCCACCGCCTTCAACTGCAGCGCGATGTAGGGCACGATGCCGAGCACCGCGACGAAGGTGATCGCCGCCGCCAGCCAGCCGTCCTGCCCGAGCCGGCTGGCGACGTAATCGGCGACCGAGGTGCTGTTGCTCTCGCGCACCTGCCGCGCCAGCCGCATCAGCAGGCCGATGCCGAAGACGTAGAGCAGGATCGTGCCGACGAAGGTCGGCGGCAACGGCCAGCCGTAGCGCGCGGCCTGGGTCACGGTGCCGAAGAAGGTCCAGGACGTGCAGTAGACCGCGAGCGAGAGCGCGTAGACATCGCCCCAGCGCCGGTCGAAGGCGCGCGGCCGGCGCTCGCCCCAGACCGCGACCGCGAACATCGCGCCCAGCCACAGCAGCGCCGCGAACACCACGCCGCCGGCGCTCAGCATGACGTGCGCCCTGTTCCGCCGTTCACCCATTCACCCCGCAACTCGCCCGCACTTCGACGAGAATAGCGCAATGTTGCAGGCTCGAAGGTAGCCGCATCCGTGGGAGCGACGCGAGTCGCGACAGGCTTCGGAATGCGCTTCCGGAGTTCGTCGCGACTCTCGTGGCTCCCGCGCCGGACCGAAGGGTTCAGAAGTCGTAACGTGCGGTCAGGCTGACCTGGCGCGGCGGGCCGTAGAAACCGGTGAACACGCCGAGCGAGGACACCAGGTTGTAGCCGGTGGTGAGGTATTCCTTGTCGGTGAGGTTGCTGCCCTGCAGCGAGAAGGTCCAGCGGTCGTCGAATTTCCAGATCACGCCGGCATTGATCAGGCCATAGCCGTCCTGGGTGATCGGGGTCGCGGTCGCACCCGTGACCGGATCGCGCACGACTTCGGTGGTCGCGACCACGTCGCTCTGGTAGCTGTAGCCGACCCGCGCGGACAGGCTGCCCATGCTGCCGAGCGAGGCGCGATACTCGACGTTCAGCGCGCCCGAGAATTCCGGCGCATTGGTGAATTCCTGCTGGTTCGCGATGTCGACGTTCTTGAACAGGTATTCGTCGTACTCGGCATCCAGCCAGGCGAGATTGCCGGTGATCGCCCAGGAGGCGTTCGGCATCCACTGGTACTCGACCTCCAGGCCGTTGACCGTGCCGCGGCCGGCATTGGTGAAATCGCCGAAGAAGGCATCGTCCACCCCGTCGCCGTTGCTGTCGTAGGCGGTGAACACCGACAACTGGATGTCCTTGTAGCGGTTGTGGAAAGCCGAAAGATTCAGGAACAGGCGGCGGTCGAACAGCGACATCTTGCTGCCGACCTCGAAGCTGTCGACCGACTCGTCGTCGAAGGGTTCGGCCGAGCGCGGCACCGCCACCGACTGGGCGCGGATGTTGTAGCCGCCGGACTTGAAGCCGCGGCTGGCGAGGCCGTAGAGCATGATGTCGTCGGTGAGCTGGAAGTCCATCGAGATCTTCGGCGAGACATTCTCGAAATTGATGGTCTTGTCGAAATTGGCCGCGATCGGCGCGAACGGGCGCAGCACGGTGTATGTGGCGTCGGTGTAGAAGCGGTTGAGCACGACCGCGTTCTTGTCCTCGTCGGTGTAGCGCGCGCCCAGATCCAGGCGCAGGCGGTCGGTCAGATCGAAGGTCCAGTCGGCATAGAACGCCAGGCTGTTGGTGTAGACGTTGCCGCGGGTGTCGCCGAACACCAGATCGAAGAAGTTGTTGAGCACCCGGCCGCCGGCGCGGCCGTCGAACTTGTACAGGCCGAACACGCCGCGGGCGCGGCCGCCGGCGTCGTAGTTGACCTGCAGCTCGTGGCTGGTCTGCTCGTCGCTGTAGAACGCCTTCACGTCGGCGATGCGGTTGGGCAGCGTATCGAAATCGATGTTGGTCTCGGTGTCGGATTCGCGCTTGGCGGCGACGTAGCGGAAGGTCCAGTTCTCCAGCAGCGAGCCCTCGCCCGGGCGCCAGTTCACGGTCGCCGCGATGCCCTTGAGTTCGGTGTCGTTGATGTTGGGCATGCCGTTGCGCACGTCGTAACGGTCGTTCAGCGGCGCGGCGGTCGGCGCGAAGCGGTTGGGGGCCAGCATCCGCGCGCCACGCACACCGGACTTGTCGTCGATCCAGTCGAAGGCGATCTGCATGTCGAAGTCGTCGCGCGCCCAGGCGCCGAGGGTGAAGCGCAGGGCGTTGACTTCCTTGTCGCTGACCGGCTGGTCGGTGACGATGTTCTCGCCGAAGCCGTCGCGGTTGAGGCTGGCCACCGCCAGCCGCGCACGCAGGCCGCTGTCGCGGCCGAACAGCGGTCCGCCGAGCGCGCCCTTCACGTCGAGCTGGTTGTAGTTGCCGATCGTGACCGAGGCGAAGCCTTCCACTTCTTCCGGCAGCGGCCGCGACACGTACTTGATCGCGCCGCCG
>JBIJAD010000406.1:0-3426 GCA_044345955.1 Lysobacteraceae bacterium | reverse complement strand
CGGGTCGACGTAGAAGCTCTCCGGCACCTCGGCGCCGCGGGCGCGGCGAACGCGCTCGACGTGCGGCAGATAGGCGCTGCCGTCGACGAATTCGTAGGCCCGCGGCAGCGGCGCGGCCAGGGCCTGCGGATCGAGGTCGAAGACGCCTTCGGCGCTGCCGGCATTGAGGTCCTCGTACAGCGCATTCAGGCGCGGCGCGGCGTTGGACCAGTCCTCCAGCGCGCGCTGCAGGGTCGGCGCGATGGCGTCGGCGCGGACCGCGCGGCGCAGGTCGCGGGAGACCACGATCAGGGTGCCGTCGCGGCCACCTTCCTTCAGGGAACCCAGCTTCATTCGATGCCTCGGACTCGATTTGACGAATTGGTTTCAATTGTAACTGATCGACATCGGCGACCGCTCAGGCCTCGCTCTGGAAGCCCCCGGCGCGGTAGGTCAGGACCAGGGTGTCGCGATGCCCGCCTTCGGCCCCGATCGGCTGGATGGGCGTGGTCTCGTGGATCACCCGGGTGTCGTCCAGCAGCAGCAGACTCCAAGGCGCTTCGAGGGTGAAGCGCTGCCCGTCCGGGCCGTCGGCCGCGAACACCCGGGTCTCGCCACCGCGGATCGCCTGCCGCCCGACCAGGAACACGGCGACGAAATCGACGCCGTCGCGATGCGCGCCTTCCGGCGTCGGCCGGCCGATGCCGTCGGTGGTGTCGATCCGGAACTGATGCGCCTCGACATACCAGGGCTCGGCCGCACGCACCTGCGACAACTGCGCCCCCAGCGCCGACAGCAGCCGTTGCCAGGCCGTCGAGGCGGCGGTCTGCTCGCGCATCGGCGCGAACCAGCGCTGCAGCCCGCCGTGCAGGGCGTTGTAATCCGGCGGCTGGTAGTGGGCGCGGTGCGGCGCCCGGACCACGCCCTGCGCGCCGACCTCGAAACAACCGTGGCGCCGGCGACGATAACGGCCGCCGTCGCGGAGATAGTCGTCCGGCGGCAGGTCGTCCCAGTCCGCGGCCAGGGCCTCCAGCGCCGCGATCTCCACCCCGAACAGCGCGCCGACGGTCTCCGGCGCCAGCACCGCGTAACCGCGGGCGCGCAGGGCCGGGAGCAGTTCTCGGGCGGGCAGACAAGGGGGCTGGAAGGTGGCGACCATCGGGCGGAAATCCTGGCGGGGCGGCGGCGCGCCGACGGGTGCGCACGGCCGGAAACGATCGGGAGACGCGTGGGGCGGGGACAGCGGCCGCAAGGCGCTGCCGGGGGCTCCCACGCGATGCGGCAAGCCTGCTACTTTAGCGGTCAGACCGGGCATGACGGGGACACGCCTGCGGTTCGCATACTCCGCACGTCCTCGTCGCGACTCGAACACAGGGCTGTTGCATCAGGGCAGGGGTGGCCGACCGCGGGATCGCCATGGCAAGCAGGACGCTGATCGACATCGACCGGTTGCGGACGTTCGCGGATGCGCCGAGCACCGAGGCGCTGACCGGCATGGTCGATCGCGCGCTGCGCCCGCTCGGCGTCGATTTCTGGTTCTACGCGGTCGATCTTCCGCTGGTCAACGAGCACCCCAACCAGTTGCGCCTGGGCACCTATCCCGAAGCCTGGGTGCAGCACTATTTCGAAGTCGATTACATCCGCATCGATCCGATCATCACCCACTGCCACGACCACGCGATTCCGGTGTCCTGGGAAGAAGCGCAGCACCACTACCGGCGGGTGGTCGATCCGCATCTGCAGAAGATCCGCCACATGTTCGGCGAGGCGCGCGAATTCGGGCTGTGCAACGGGGTCAGCGTGCCGCTGCACGGCCCGGGCGTGTCCTGGGGCCTGATGTCGTTCGCCTCCCGCCATCTGAGCGCGGAAGACTTCGAGGAGCGGCTGCCCGATCTGCACCTGCTGTCGCATTTCGTGCACGAAGCCGCACGCCAGTTCCTGCGTTCGAAGACCCCGACTCCGCTGCCGGCGCTGACCAAACGCGAGCGCGAATGCCTGTCATGGGCGGCGGAAGGCAAGACCAGTTGGGAAATCGGGCAGTTGCTGAACATCAGCGAGCGCACTTCGATCTTCCATCTGCAGAACGCCACCCACAAGCTCGGCGTCAGCGGCCGCCAGGCCGCGATCGCGCGGGCCATCTCGCTCGGGCTGATCGTCTCGATCCGCGCCTGAGCGGGCGCTCCGGCCGCGCCCGCGGCCCGCGGCCCTCCGGCAGCGGAACACCGTCCGCGCAGTCTGCGGATGCAATCAGCTATTGCTTGTCCTGCATGTCAAATTTTCCGAACACCGCGATGCCGGACAGCGCCCGCATCGCGCCCGCAATGCGTCCAAGTGCCTGAATTTCCGCGTCGCGGCGCCGATCGAAGCGGGCATCCGTCAACCTGTAAGGTCCGTCAGGTGTAACAACTGACAGGTGTTCTGCTCACTGGAGCCTCCATTCATCACAGGAGGCAACACGATGGCATCGATCATCATCGGCCGCGCAGGCGAACACGGGCTCGGCGCGACCTTGCTGGACAGCATGTACCGGCTGCGCTGCGAGATCTTCCACCAGCGTCTGGGCTGGGAGGTGCGGGTCGAGAACGGGCGGGAACACGACTGGTTCGACCTGATCGGCCCGCACTATCTGGTCGCGCACGACGGCGCGGCGGCCGCTCTCGGCTGCTGCCGGCTGCTGCCGACGCAGGGGCCGAACATGCTGCGCGACATTTTCCCGATGCTGCTCGACGGCGCCCCGGCGCCGGCGGGCACGGACATCTGGGAGGTCAGCCGGTTCGCGATCAGCCCCCGCTGCGCGGGCGACGGGTTCGGCTTCGGCGAGGTGCCGGCGTCGATGCTCGGCGACATGTTCCGCTTCGCCGCGGCGCAGGGCGTACGCGACCTGGTCGGAGTGACCAGCGCACCGATCGAACGGATGCTGCGCCACCTCGGCCTGCAGGTCGAACGCCTGGGCCGGCCGCGGCGGATCGGCACGGTCATGAGCCTGGCGTTCCGTCTGCCGGTGGCGGAGAACGTGGCGGCGGTGGGTCCCGCGCCGACAACGGTACCGCGCGCCGCGTGAGCGACTCGTCCGGGCTGCGGACCGACAGCCGATCGAAACGCGCGCCGCAACGCCGGCGGGCACAGCCGCGTGCGCCCCCGTGCGGGGGCGCGATCGGGTCGGTGGCCGCCGCGCGGCGTTGTGCCGCGCGGCGGAAGCTGCGGCTCAGGCCGCGACGTGGGTGGGACGCGAACGGGCGGACAGATCCGTCGCCCCCTCGCACTGCGCCTGCAGCAGCGCCGCGGTGCCGTCCCACAACGCGCGACGCGCCTGCAGCGCCGCGCGCGCGGCTTCGCGCGCCTCCGGCAGCGCCTCTGGCCGGGCCGCGAGCGCATTGGCGATCATCCGGCTCGCCGCCGGGCCGTGGCTGTCGCCGTCCAGCTCGATGTGCCGCAGCAGGTAATACA
>JBIJAD010000405.1:0-3429 GCA_044345955.1 Lysobacteraceae bacterium | reverse complement strand
CGCGAGGGCCTCGGGATCCGTGCGTCGCATCAGTCCCTGCGCCATCAGATCGCCCAGGCAATCGATCATCGGCTGCAGCGACGAGCCCTCGTCGATTTCGCGCAGGCGCTGGCCCAGCACGGCCGGCGCGTCCTTCAGCACGATGCGCTGGATCTCGGGATCCAGCGCCAGTCGCAGATAGGTCGTGCAGCACGTGGCGAACGCCTCCCAGCGGTCCTCGATCGCATCGAACTCGGCCTGCAGACGGGCCTCGATGTCGGCGTCGATCTGGCGCACGACCGCCTCGAGCAGCCCTTCCTTGCCGCCGAAATGGTGATACAGGGCGCCGCGGGTGAGGCCGACTTCGGCGCAGAGGTCGTCCATCGAAGTGTGGGCGTAACCGCGCTCGGCGAACGAACGCCGCGCGGCGGAGACCAGCTTGGCTGTGGTCTCGGCGATCTTTTCGACGCGGCGGCTGCGAGTGGAGGCGGTCATGCGAGTCCGGATCGGGCGGGGCTGCAGGGCGGTTTGACATACGGATTGTATGTCATTAGTTTACATACGCCTCGTATGTCAATGCTCGCCCACGGACCTGCCGCGTGCCGCCTCCCTCCGATCGCTCCGCCTTCTCCCCCCTCACAGCCGCAGGCCGCCAGGCACGTGTGCTGATCGTCGGCGCCAGCCGCGGCATCGGCGCGGCGGCGGCGGCCCATTTCGCGCCGCGGGTGGAGCGATTGTGGTCGGTCTCGCGAACCCCGCCGGGCCACGGCGAGTGGATCCCGGCGGACGTGTCGAGCGACGCCGGCATCGATGCGGTACGCGCCGCGATCGGAGGCTCGCCGCTGGATGCCCTGCTTCACCTCGGCGGCACGTGGGAAGCCGGTGCCTTCACCGACGACTATCGTTTCGATCGCAGCCCGCCAGCGGAAATCCGTCGAGTGTTGGCGGTGAATCTGATCGCGCCGATCCTGCTCGCCCAGGCACTGGCGCCGAATCTGGCCCGCGCGCCCAACCCGCGCGTGGTCGTGATCGGCGCGCGGTTGGGACGCGACGGCATCGAAGGGGCGGAAGTGGCCAACACCGCCTCGAAAGCCGGCCTCCGCGGCGCGGTGCAGGCGCTGGGACGCGCGCTGCGTCCGCGGAACATCGGCGTGACCCTGATCAACCCGGGCAACGTGGCCACACCGGAAGTGGAGGCGGATATCGCCGAGGGCCGCTTCGGGCCGCAGACCCCGATTCCGATGGACGATCTGCTGGCGACGATCGTCTTCTCGCTGTCGCTGTCCGCCGATGCCGTCGCCGAGGAGATCGATCTTGCGCAGAAGCGTCCCGCCTGACCCGGCGGCGGTCACGGGTCTGCAGGCGGCCTGGCGCGAAGTCGGATCGCTGGCCCGCCTGGCGGCCCCGCTGGTGGCCGGGCTGGTGGCGAGCACCGGGATGGGTCTGGTCGATACCGCGATGCTCGGCCCGCTTGGCGTGATCCCGCTCGCGGCGGTGTCGCTGACCTCCAGCATCATCATCATCTTCTACGCGGCGCTGTACGGCTTCGCCGGCCCGGCGGGCTTGTTCGCCGGACGCGCTTACGGCGAAGGCCGATCGGCCGCGCTGGGGCGCCTCGCCCGACATGCCTGCTGGCTCGCGATGCTGGCCGGCGCGATCGGCGCGATCGCCATGGCCGCGCTGCTGCCGCTGCTGTCGGCGCTGGGACAACCGCCGGACGTGATCGCCGCGATCGGACCGTACTGGCTGTGGATGTCGGCATCGCTGGTGCCGTTCACGCTCACCATGGCGATCAAGAACCTGCTCGACGCCACCGACCGGGCCTGGACCGGCGTGCTGCTGACCCTGCTGCCGGTGCTGCTCAACATCGGCCTCAACTGGGTGCTGATCTACGGTCGCTTCGGCGCACCCGCGCTCGGCCTCACCGGCGCGGGCCTGGGCAGCTTCCTGGCCCAGAGCCTCGGCGCCGCAGCGATCCTCGCCTACGCGCGCCTGACGCCGTCGCTGGCCGCCTGGTGGACGGAACCGGGGCATTCGCGCCGCGAATTCCGCGATCAGGCGCGAGAAGGCCTGCCGATGTCCGCACAGTACTTCATGGAAGGCGCGGCGGCCGCGATCGCCGGGGTGATGATCGGCTACTTCGGCGCGGTCGCCCTGGCCGGGAACCAGATCGCGCTGTCGGTCGCGAACACGCTGTACATGCTGCCGCTGGGCATGGCCGGAGCGGTCTCGATCCGCATCGCGCAGGCCGCCGGCGCCGGCGCATCCGCACGGATCAAGGCCATCGGCCATGCCGGCCTCGGCGTGGTGTCACTCTGGATGGGCATCTTCGCCATCGTCTTCCTCTTCGCCGGGCCGCGGATCGCCGCCTGGTTCGTCGACGACCCCGCCGTGATCGCCGCCTCCGCCGCGATCCTGTTCGTCTTCGGTTTCACCCAACTGATGGATGGCGTGCAGTCGGTCAGTCTGGGGGCGCTGCGCGGCATGCTCGACAACCGCTGGCCGACATGGATTTCGCTCATCGCCTACTGGCTGCTGGCGCTGCCCCTGGCCTGGCTGTTCGGCTTCGTTCTGGGCTTCGGTGCTCCCGGCATCTGGGCCGGTTTCGGCGTCGGCCTGCTGTTTGCCGCCGCCGCCCTGCTGTGGCGCTTCGAAACGACGACCCGACGCGCGCCTGCAGAGTCTGTCGACCGGGGCTGAACGCATGCCGCGCACGCGCGGCTTGAACCGCCCTCCCCCCGCCCCCATACTGCCCGCGTCGGTCGAAAGAACGACTCCATCGAAACGAATTCCCGGTTCACGGGGGTGCATTGGCTTCGACGGGGGTTGCGAAATCGCACGGCGCATGCCGAGGGGGCAGCTTTCCTCGTTAATCCAGCGGCAAACAATCAGACGCCAACGACGACGTCTACGCTCTGGCCGCTTAAGGCCTAGCCCCGAACCCACTTGTGCCTGTGCTCGTGGATGTAGGGTCACTATCACAGGATCGGCCCCGGCGGCGACCCGTCAACCAGGGCTCAAACAAAGCGGGTATGTCCTGCGGTGTGCTTCGCACACCGTGTTGCCGCAGGGCGAGATCAAACGGTGAGCTAAGCATGTAGTGCCGGGCATGGAGTGCCTTCGGACGGCGGTTCGATTCCGCCCACCTCCACCAAACCAAACGCCCGGGGCGAAAGTCCCGGGCGTTTTCTTTTGTCGTATAAAGAGACGCTCGGCAACAACCTTACAACTTCGAAAATACAGGACGATTCGGGGGGATCGCAATGAAGATCACATCGCTGAAGATCGTTGCCGGCGGAATCGGCGCACAAGGCACTTCGGCAGGGCTGCAGAACTGCACCATGGAAGGTCTCGGGAGCGTAGTGCTTCTGGCCGGACCGAATGGCGGCGGCAAGACGCGAGTACTCACCACTGTCGCCTTGATGGCAGTATCGAAAATGACCGAGGATG
>JBIJAD010000403.1:0-3463 GCA_044345955.1 Lysobacteraceae bacterium | reverse complement strand
CTGCAGGAAATCGACATCGCCGGTGCCCTCGGCGCACTGGATCTGGTCGGCGCGCAGCAGCGTGTTGTTGATACGCTTGACCACCTGCGGCACCGAGTTGGCCGGGTACAGCGACTGGTCGGGATACATCTCGCCGGCGATGTTGGCGTCGGCCGCGACCTGCCAGCCGCTGAGATAGATCGCCTTGAGGCCTGCCTTGACCTGCTGCATCGCCTGATTGCCGGTGAGCGCGCCGAGCGCGTTCACGAAATCCTCGGTCTGCAGGTATTTCCACAGCTTCTCCGCGCCGAGGCGCGCGATCGAATGATCGACCGGAATCGTGCCGCGCAGACGGACCACGTCCTCGGCGGAGTACGGACGGGTGATCCCGGCCCAGCGCGGGTTGTTGGTCCAGTCCAGCTTCAATTGTTCGGCGGTGGGGAGCGTGGTCTTCATGGTGGTGTCCTGCGTGGGAAAGAATCTCGGGAAGTGTTCCGGGATGAGGCGGGTGGGAGCGACGCAAGTCGCGATAGAAGCCAAGGAAAGCGCGCGGGTCGTTCGTCGCGACTTGCGTCGCTCCCACGAGTTGCGAGGTCAATCGATGCGTTCGTAAGCCGGAAGGGTGAGGAAATCGGCCAGCGTGTCGCGATGGGTGAGGTCGGACAGCAGCGCGATCGCCTCGCCGACGCGCGCCGCGCCGACCACCGACGGATCGCCCGCCAGCTTCGACGGCAGCCCGATCAGCGCGCGCTCGAACAGCGCGAAATCCACCGGCGTGCCGTCCTCAAGCAGCAACGGGTCGCGCCCGTCGTCCGCGAAATGGAGCCACTGCCACAGCTGCGCACGCGAGATCTCCGCGGTGGCCGCATCTTCCATCATGCCGTGGATCGGCACGCAGCCGTTGCCGTCGAGCCACGCCGCGAGGTAACGCACGCAGACCTCGACGTTGCCGAAGAAACCGGCCTGCGAGATCGTGCCCAGCGACGGCCGCAGCAGATCCTCCGCGACCACGCGCACGTCCTCGCGCGCGACGTGATGCTGATGCGGGCCGGGCATCTTCTCGTCGAAGATCCGCCGCGCGATGTCGATCAGTCCCGGATGCGCCACCCAGGTACCGTCGTGGCCCGCGGTCGCCTCGCGCAGCTTGTCGGCTTCCACCCGCGCCAGCGCCGCGGCGTTCGCCTCGGGATCGCGCGGGTTGGGAATCTGCGCCGCCATCCCGCCCATCGCATGCGCGCCACGGCGGTGGCAGGTGCGGATCAGCAATTCGGAATACGCTTTGAGGAACGACTGCGTCATCGTCACCTGTCCGCGCTCGGGCAGCACGCGATCGCGATGCCGGCGCAAGGTCTTGATGTAGGAAAAGATGTAGTCCCAGCGCCCGCAGTTGAGGCCGACGATCCGGCTGCGCAGCGCGTGCAGGATCTCGTCCATCTCGAACGCAGCCGGCAGGGTCTCGATCAACACGGTGACTTTCATGGCGCCCTGCGGCAGGTTCAGCGACACCTCGATCTCGTCCAGTACCGCGTTCCACAGCGCCGCTTCTTCCATGCTCTGCAGCTTCGGCAGATAGAAATACGGGCCACGATCCTTCGCGGTCAGTGTCGAGGCGTTGTGGAACGCGAACAAACCCAGATCGAACAGCCCGCCGCTCATGCGCTGGCCGTCGACCAGCACATGCTTCTCGTCCAGATGCCAGCCGCGCGGGCGCACGATCAACACCGCGCGCTCGGCTTCGGGCTTCAGCCGATACGCCTTGCCGTTGCCGTCGAATTGCAGCGTGCCGGCGACCGCCTCGCGCAGCGCGCGCTGGCCCTGGATCAGATTGGCCCAGGTCGGCGCGGTCGAATCCTCGAAATCCGCCATGTAGCAGTTCGCGCCCGAGTTCAGCGCGTTGATGACCATCTTCGGATCGACCGGCCCGGTGATCTCGACCCGCCGGTCCTGCAGCGCCGCGGGGATCGCCGCCACCCGCCAGTCGCCCTCGCGGATCGCCCGGGTGTCCTCGCGGAAGCCCGGCAGCCCGCCGGCGTCGAATTCGGCCTGCCGCACCTGGCGTGCCGCCAGCAGCAACTGGCGCTGGGGCTCGAAGCAGCGATGCAGGCGGGCGAGGAAGGCCAGCGCGGCCGGGGTGAGCAGGGCGTCCTGACCCTCGGCGACCAACGACGCGCGGAGGTCGGCGGCGGGCTCGGCGGCCTCGGCGGCGGGCCGGAGGACAGCGGACATGCGGGGCTCCAATCTCGACGTGGGAGCTTCACCATCCGCTCGGGTACTGTATTTGACAATACAGTTTTTGCAATGTTAACCATAAGTTCTACTGATAATTAGTCTTCGACCAAGGTCGAAGCCGCCCTGCGCTTCATGCAAGTCGTTGTTTTCTCGATGGCTGCGAGCGGGTCCCACTGTCCCGCATTGGCCATCGCTCCCTCACCCCGACGGCCCCGGAGCCCGACCATGGTCGATGCCAGCCCGCCCAGCCCCCGCTTCGCCTACAAGGGAGACCGCCTCAAACCCCTGCGCGCCTTCTGCCAGGTGGCCCGCCTCGGCTCGGTCTCGCGCGCCGCCGAGGCCCTGTACGTCAGCCAGCCGGCGATCACCCTGCAGTTGCAGGCGCTGGAGCGCGAACTCGGGGTGAAACTGCTGGAGCGGGTCGGCCGCCGGCTCACCCCCACCCGCGAGGGCAACGCCCTCTACGAACTCGCCCGCCCGCTGGTCGAAGGCCTGGACACCCTGCCCGCGGTCTTCCGCGAACAGATCCGGGGCCTGGACGCCGGCGAACTGCACGTCGCCGCCGGCAGTTCGACCATCCTCTACCTGCTGCCGAAGATCGTGGAGGCCTACCGCAAGGCCCATCCCGAAGTGCGCCTGATCCTGCACAACGTCACCGGCGCCGGCGGCCTCGATCAACTGCGCAAGGACGAAGTCGATCTGGCGGTCGGCTCGATGCTCGAAGTCCCCGGCGACATCGACTACGCCCCCGTCTACCGCTTCGAGCCCATGCTGATCACCCCGCGCGACCACCCGCTCGCGACCAAACCCGACCTGCGGCTCGAAGACCTCTCGCCCTACGGCCTGATCCTCCCGCCCCAGCGCCTGACCACCTACCGCCTGGTCGACCTGGTGTTCCAGCAGAACCGCGTCCCCTACACCGTCGCCCTCGAAGTCGGCGGCTGGGAAGTCATCAAGCAATACGTCGCGATGGGCCTCGGCATCAGCATCGTCACCTCCATCTGCCTCACCGACGCCGACCGCGAACGCCTCGCCTCGCGATCGCTGGCGAAGTATTTCCCCTCCCGCAGCTACGGCGTCGTTGTGCGGCGCGGCAAATACCTGTCCCCGCAGGCGCGCGATTTCGTGGGGCTGATCCGGCCGCAGATGCTGGCGGGGCGGGAGTATGACGAGACGGGGGATTCGGGGAGGTGAGGCTGGCAAAAATGCATATCAATTGTTAAAAAACAAACTGCATTGACCCATTCTTACACCG
>JBIJAD010000402.1:0-3475 GCA_044345955.1 Lysobacteraceae bacterium | reverse complement strand
AAGGCGCCAAGCTCAAGGGCGTGGTCAAGAACCTCACCGACTACGGCGCGTTCGTGGACCTCGGCGGCATCGACGGCCTGCTGCACATCACCGACATGGCGTGGAAGCGCGTGCGTCATCCGTCCGAAGTGGTCGAAGTCGGCCAGGAACTGGAAGTGCGCGTGCTCAAGTACGACCGCGAGCGCAACCGCGTCAGCCTCGGCCTCAAGCAACTGGGCGAGGATCCGTGGGACAACATCTCCCGCCGCTACCCGGCCAACATGCGCATGTTCGGCAAGGTCTCCAACGTCACCGATTACGGCGCGTTCGTCGAGATCGAGCCGGGCGTCGAGGGTCTGGTCCATGTGTCCGAGATGGACTGGACCAACAAGAACGTCAATCCGTCCAAGGTCGTGCAGGTCGGCGACGAGGTCGAGGTGATGATCCTCGATGTGGACGAAGAGCGTCGCCGCATCTCGCTGGGCATGAAGCAGTGCACCCAGAACCCGTGGGAAGTGTTCGCCGGGACCCACAAGAAGAACGACCGCGTCTCCGGCCAGATCAAGTCGATCACCGATTTCGGCATCTTCATCGGTCTGGACGGCGGCATCGACGGCCTGGTGCACCTCTCCGACCTGAGCTGGAACACCACCGGCGAGGACGTGGTCCGCAACTTCAAGAAGGGCGACACCCTCGAAGCGGTCGTGCTCGCGGTCGATCCGGAGCGCGAGCGCATCAGCCTCGGCGTCAAGCAGCTCGAGCAGGATCCGTTCGGCCAGTTCATGGCGACCCATCCGAAGGGCTCGAAGGTCTCCGGCACGGTCAAGGACGTCGACGCCAAGGGCGCGACGATCGACCTGGGCGACGGCATCGAGGGCTACGTCTCCGCGCGCGACATCAGCTACGACCGCGTCGACGACGCCAGCCAGCACCTCAAGGTGGGCGACAAGGTCGAAGCCAAGCTCATCGGCATGGACCGCAAGGGTCGCACTCTGCAGTTGTCGATCAAGGCGAAGGACGAGGCGGAAACCCAGGAAGCGCTGGCCGAGTACAACAAGGCCTCCGCCGACGCCGCCAGCGGCACCACCAAGCTGGGCGCGCTGCTGCGCGAGCAGTTGGAGAACCGTTCCGAGTAAGTCGGCTATTGCACGGCACGCGGCGGCCCGGTGACCCCGGACCGCCGCGATGCCGGGCCTGCCGCACCCCGTTGCCGAGGATTGCGAACGCCCATGACCAAGTCCGAACTGATCGAGATCCTGTCCCAGCGTCAGAGTCATCTGAAGGCCGACGACGTCGATCTGGCGGTCAAGTCGCTGCTGGAGATGATGGGCGGTTCGCTGTCGAGCGGCGAGCGCATCGAGATCCGCGGCTTCGGCAGTTTCTCGTTGCACTACCGTCCGCCGCGCACCGGGCGCAATCCCAAGACCGGCGACGCGGTGGCTCTGCCGGGCAAGCACGTCCCTCACTTCAAGCCGGGCAAGGAACTGCGCGATCGCGTCAGCGACGTGGTTCCGCTGCCGCCGGAAGACTGATCCGCCCGCGCGCCTCCCGCCGCCATCGTCTTCGGACGCCGGCCGACATACACTGACGGTTCGTCCCGCTGCCGTCGTCACGACCCGCGAACCGATCCATGCGTCTGCTGCGCGCGCTCATCGCCCTGCTGTGCCTGTTGCTCGGGCTGGTGCTCGGCGTGCTCAATGCCGATCCGGCCACGGTCGATCTTGGCCTGGTCGAGGTCCGCGCCGGGCTCGGCGTGATCCTGCTGTGCACGCTGCTGGCCGGGGTGCTGCTCGGCGGGCTGGCGATCGCGGTCTCGGTCGCGCTGCCCTTGCGTCGCGCGCTGACCAACGCCCGCGGCGATGCCCCGGCCAATGCCTCGGCGCCCGCCGCTGCGCCTGCCGCACCGGCGCCGCTTCCCACCACTCTCCCGGAGTCCTGAGATGGCTTTCATCTCCGAGTGGTTCTGGTATTTCCTGCTGATTCCGCTGGCCGCCGTGATCGGTTGGGTGATCGGTCGCCGCGGTGGGGAACGCCACAGCGATCATCAGGTCAGCCGTCTGTCCACGACCTATTTCCGTGGTCTCAACTATCTGCTCAATGAACAGCCGGACAAGGCCATCGAGCTGTTCCTGCACGTCGCCGAGCTGGACAAGGACACCTTCGAAACCCAGGTCGCGCTGGGCCATCTGTTCCGTCGTCGCGGCGAAGTCGACCGTGCGATCCGCCTGCACCAGGGTCTGGTGCAGCGCCACGACCTCACCGATCAGCAGCGCGTGCAGGCATTGCTGGCGCTGGGCGAGGACTACATGCGTTCGGGCCTGCTCGACCGAGCCGAAACCGTGTTCACCGATCTGGCGAAGCTCGACGATCGCGCACCGCAGGCCCTGCGTCATCTGATCGGCATCTATCAGGCCGAGCGCGACTGGCAGCAGGCGATCGACAAGGCATCGCGCTACGAAGCGGTGACCGGCGAACCGATGGGCAAGCTCATCGCCCAGTTCGAATGCGAACTGGCCGAGCGCCATCGCGCGGCCGGTGCGATCGACGACGCCCGTGCCGCGATCGTCCGCGCCTATGCGGCCGACCCGACCACGGTCCGCGCCGGCATGCTCGAGGGCAGGATCGAATTCGACGCCGGCCATTTCCCGGCGGCGATCCGCGCCTACGAGCGCGCCGCGCGCCACGATCCGGACTACCTGCCGGAAATCCTGTCCAACCTGCTGGTCTGCTACGAGCGGGTCGGCGACCCGAGCGGTGCGCGCACCTTCCTGACCGAAATGTGCGAGCACTACCGCGGCATCTCGCCGGTGCTGGCGCTGACCCGGCTGGTGGAAGCGTCCGAAGGCGTGCACGCGGCGCGCGACTATCTGGCGCGACAGCTCAAGGAGCGGCCCTCGGTGCGCGGCGAGGCGGCACTGATCGATCTGAGCCTGGCCGACGAGACCGACCCGATCGCGACCCTGCAGGATCTCAAGCACGTCACCGAACAACTGCTGGTGCGCAATCCGAGCTATCGCTGCAAGAGCTGCGGTTTCGGCGCGCGCAGCCACCACTGGCAGTGCCCGAGCTGCAAGGAGTGGGGCACGGTGAAGCCGCTGCTCAACTACGCCGTGGTCTGATGCCGCTGTCGATCGGTTCCCTGTTGTGGGTCGCGTTGTTCGCGGCGATCGGCGCCGCGGGTACCTGGGCGGCGCGTCGCTATGCGCTGCGCCGCAGCCTGATCGACGCCCCCGGCGAGCGCCGCAGCCATGCGGTGGCCACCCCGCGCGGCGGCGGCATCGCCATCGCCGTCGCGCTGTTGATCGCGATCGCTGCGCTCGTCCTGCGCCTGCCGCGCGAGATCGTGCTGCTGGTCTGCGCCGGCATTGGCCTGCTGCTCATCGCCGGGATCGGCTGGCTGGACGACCATCGTCCGCTGTCGCCGTGGTCGCGACTGGCGGTGCATGCGCTGGCCTCGGCCTGGGTCGCGTTCGGCTTCTATCTGTCCGGTTCGGCG
>JBIJAD010000249.1:0-6045 GCA_044345955.1 Lysobacteraceae bacterium | reverse complement strand
GGAATCCACGCTGTAGCCGTACTCGCCGGCGTCCAGACGCTTGAGCGTGCTGTCGATCTTGCCGATCAGCTTGCGGTAGCGGTCGCGGGTGCGCAGTTCCAGCGAGTTCTCGGTTTCGCGGGTGGCGCGTTCGGCATCGTCGCCGACGTCGCGCACTTCGTCCTTGAGGTTCTCGATGGTCTGCTTCGACTCCTCGATCAGCTCGGCGCGCCAGTTCAGCAGGCGCTGGCGGAAGTACTCCAGTTGCAGCGGGCTCATGTACTCCTCGTCCGGGGCGGGCTTGTAGCCCTCGGGGAGGATCGGGCGGCCGGTGGCTTCATCGGTCTTGTACGGCACCTGACGGTACTGGTTGCGGGGCGCGGGCGCGCTCGGGCGCGAGGCCACCGCGACCGCGACCTTGCCCGGAGCCGGGCGGGGCGCGGCCAGGGCGGGCGGCTTGCCGGCCTTCGGCTCGTTCGGGCCCGGACGCGGACCCGGGCTCGGCGGCTTCGGCGCCGGCTTGGACGACTCGGGCTTGCCGCCGGTGGTCGGCGGCGGCGCCGGGGTCGGGCTGGGCGCCGGGGCCGGCGCGGCGGCCTTGGGCTCGGTCTTCACCGGCGGCTTCGGGGCCGGTGCCTTGGCGGCGGGAGCCTTGGCCGCGGTTTTGATCTCGGGAGCCTTGGCCTCGGGAGCCTTGGCCGGTTCGGGCTTGGCGACCGGGGCGGACTTGGCCGCCGGCTTCACGGCCTGCTTGGCGACCGGCTTCTTCGCCTCCGGCTTGGCGGCCGGCTTGGCCACGGCCTTCTTCGCGGCCGGCGCGGACTTGGCGGCCGGCTTCGTGGCGGGTTTCTTCGCCGCCGGTTTGGCGGCCTTCTTCACGGCAGGTTTGGCCGCCTGCTTCGCGGCGGGCTTGGCCACGGGCTTCTTCGCTGCCGGCTTCGCGGCGGGTTTGGCGGCCTTGGCGGCCTTCTTAGCGGGTTTTTTCACAGCCACGTCCGAGAATCCTCGTTTGTTCCCTTGAGACGGGAAAGCGGGCTGTTATACCCTGCCGAGACTGCAGCGGCAACCTCGTATTCCTGCGAGCCCCGCGCGCGCAATGCTTTCCGGATCAAGTCCTTGATCGACCGCCTGCTGATCGTCGCACTCCGCTTCTACAAACGCTGGGTGAGCCCCCTGCTGGGACCGCGTTGCCGCTTCGTCCCCACCTGTTCGGAGTATTCGATGGAAGCCATCGCCCGCTTCGGCGCGTTGCGGGGCGGCTGGCTGACCGCGAAACGATTGGCGCGTTGTCACCCGCTGTGCCCGGGCGGCCACGACCCGGTGCCTCCCGCCCACGACCGAACGAGCCCTTCCCCATGAGCGAGCCGGTTCCCACGCGCATGGTCGACGCCGGGCTGGTCGGCCAAGGCCGCAGGTTCGACGACGACCTGCGCATCGTCGGCATTCGACCGGCGAGAGTCGCGGCGCTCGCCGCGACCGCGGCGCTGACGCTGTCCGCCTGCGCTTCGGCGACCGTCGTCGCCACAGCCGCCACGGACACGCCGCGAACGACGCAGGCGCATGCCGTCGGCGGCGGCGGTTCGATCCCGGCCCGCGCGACGGTGTTGCCGGCTTTGGTGCAGCAGGGCTCGCTGGTGGTCGGCACGACCCACCCGACCGCGATCGTCGAATACGGCGGGCGCACGCTGCGGATCTCGCCCGACGGCCGCTTCGCGTTCGGCATCGGCCGCGACGCGATCGGGCCGGTGTCGGTGAAGGTGACGCAACCGGCGACCGGCGCGATCGAACACCGGATCGCGGTGACCCCGCGCGACTGGCCGATCGAGCGCATCGACGGCGTGCCGCCGGCGACGGTGAATCCGCCGCCGGAGATCGCCGAACGCATCGCGCGCGAGCAGGCGCTGGTCGCGGCCGCACGCGGTCGCGACGACGCGCGCGAGGATTACGCGGCGCCGTTCGTGTGGCCGGTGCAGGGCCGGATCAGCGGCCGTTTCGGCAATCAGCGCGTCTACAACGGCACGCCGAAATCGCCGCACTCGGGCATGGACATCGCCGCCGCCAACGGCACGCCGGTACGCGCCCCGGCCGGCGGCATCGTCACCTTCGCCGCGCCGGATCTGTATCTCACCGGCGGCACGGTGCTGATCGATCACGGCGCCGGCATCAGCTCGAATTTCCTGCATCTGTCGCGGATCGACGTACAGGTCGGCGACCGGGTCGAGCAGGGCCAGATCTTCGCCGCGGTGGGCTCGACCGGGCGATCGACGGGGCCGCATCTGCATTGGGGGATGAATTGGTTCGATATCAGGATCGATCCGCTGCTGGTGCTGGAGCTCAACACCGCCCGTTGATTCATTGCCACCACGCGCGGATGACACCGAAGATGGTCTTCGCAAGCGCATTCGCGCAATCGCGACAGCCCGGCAGCGCTGCCGGGCCGTCGCGAGGTCATCGCAGGATCATTTGCCGGCGGCGGGTGCGGGCGGTGTCGCCGGCGGCACCGCATTGGCCTGCATCGCCCACGAGAAATCGGTGCGGGTGAAGGTGGCGAAGCGCGGGTCGTTGTCGAGGTCGATCGGGGTCTTGTAATCGGCCGGATAGTTCAGTCGCGGCAGGGTCGGCGGCGAGCCGGCGACCAGCGGCGAGCCGAAGGTCGCGGTGCCGTGACAGCTCATGCAGTTGCTGCTCAGGCCCGACGGAATGAACGAAAAGGTCTCCAGATACGGATTGAAGCAGACCACCATCTCGCGGCTGTTGTTGCCCTTGGTCTGGTTCCAGGCGGTGCACATCGCGTAATTGCGCCAGGCGCCGGCGACGTTGTCGGTCATGCCCTGTTTGCTGCCGGGGAAAGCGTTGGGCGCGTCCGCGCCGGGCTGCCACCAGAAGGTCTGCCAGATCCAGTTCTCGGTGGCCTTGGTGGTGACGTGCATGCCGACGAGTACCGCGTAATCGCCGGCGGCGGCGGTCAGACCCTGCGCGCCGTCGACCGGATTCTGCGCCGGGCCGTCGATGTTGTTCCAGTCCGTGGCCTCGTCGGCATCGAGCTTGAAGTGATAGACCGCGGCCAGCGGCGCATACAGGAACTTCGACGGGTCGCAGGACAGGCTGCTCGTGAGATTCGAGCCGACCTGCGCGATCTGCTCGGCGGTGGCCGGCACCGGCGGCGTCGCCGGGTCGGTCGGCGCGTTCGGACCGGGATCGACCAGGATGCAGACCTGCCAGGTGCTCGGGTCCGGCGTCGCGGGCGTCTTCGAATTCTCCGGTCCCATCCACACCGGCACCGGCGTCAGGCCGGTGGCCTTCACCAGCATCATCATCGGTTTGGTTTCGATGCCAGTGTAGCCGACGGTGTCGCCCTGGTCGGGCTGATAGGGCGCACCGACGACTTCACGGTCCGCGATCTGGGTGCCGGCCGGCCACGCGGCGTTGAGATCGGCCAGGTCCTGCATCTGCGTATAGGTGTAGCTGGCGCCGCCCGGGCCAGGATGCGACGCGGCGAAATACGCCGCCATCGACGGGTTGAACTTGTTGAACGACACCACCTGGGTGTCGGCGGGCACCTGCTGCGCGGTCTGCGCCGCGCCGTGCGTGAGCTGGCTGGGGTCGTCGAAACCGCGCGAAGGCCGGGTCAGCCCGGCGCAGCCGGTACCGAAGACTTCCTCGGTGCCGCACCAGGTTTCCCACACCGGCAGCGCGTTGCCGCTCCAGCGCTGACCGGAGTCGCTGGTCATGCCGGCCCAGAGGTTCCAGGCCGCGGTGGTGATCTCATCGATCTTCCATTCGTCGGCCCACAACTGGAATTCGCTGCGGTCGCCGGGATAACCGAAGCCTGCGGGCACATCGACCGGCGTGATTCCGGCGGCCACCGGAGCGGGCTCCGGCGGAGCGGGCGTCGGGGCGGGCGCCGGCGGCGCCTCCCGGTTGCAGGCAGCCAGCAACAGCGCCGCGGGCAGCAGCGCGAGCAAACGCATCTTCATGGGACCTCCCGTGTCGAACGATGATGGACGGGACTGCCTCGCGCCCCCGATGCCTCGCTCCGCATCCCGCATGCGTGGCGTCCGCGATGCCCGGCGAACGTCGCGAGCATACGGAAGTCAGGAATCGTTCACAATCGGTCGACGGCGTGCGCCGGCGCATGTCGATCGCGGCAGGCCCGGCATCGAAACTGCGCCGTCCGGCGCGGCCGTGGCACCGCATCGCTTGCCGTTGCGGAACCTCCTGCCCCGGCGGCACACCGGGGCAGGAGCGGAACTCCACGGGGTCAGAACTGCATCGTATGCCACCAACCGTTCGGGTTGATCGCCATCAACAGATCGCGCGTACCGCCGCTGAAGTTTCCGGCGAGATAGCGGTCGGCGCTGCCGTACAGCCAGAACGCCATCCGTCCGCCGCTGCCGTTGCCGGCCACGAACTGGAAGCTCGAACCGTTGTAGCGCATGGTGTGCGACCAACCGTTGCCGTGCTGGATCGCCAGCAGCTCGTCGCGACCGTTGGCGTCGAAATCGCCGGCGACGTAACGGTCGCCACTGCCGATGTTCCACCAGGCG
This sequence comes from Lysobacteraceae bacterium, assembly GCA_044345955.1. Classification (GTDB taxonomy): domain Bacteria; phylum Pseudomonadota; class Gammaproteobacteria; order Xanthomonadales; family Xanthomonadaceae; genus Lysobacter_I. Next base: position 1,519 of record JBIJAD010000249.1, on the reverse strand, counting down.
ATCTGGCCGCTGCCGCTGCCGGCCTGGAATTGCCATGCGGAACCGTTGTACTGCATCAGGTGATGCCAGCCGTTCGGATTGAGCGCGAGCAACTGGTCGCGCGTGCCGCCGGCGAACTTGCCGGCCACGTAGCTGTCGGCCGTACCGAGATTCCACCATGCGATCTGGCCGCCGCCGTTGCCGGACACCCACTGCCAGGCGGAGCCGTTGAACTGCATGACGTGATGCCAGCCCGTGACCGGGTTGATCGCCAACAGTTCGTCGCGACCGTCGGCGTTGAAATCGCCGACCACGTAGCGATCGTTGGTGCTCAGCCCCCACAGCGCGATCTGGCCGCCGCCCGAGCCGGAGATCCACTGCCAACTGCTGCCGTTGTAGCGCATCGTGTGATGCCAGCCGGTGGCCGGATTGATCGCCAGCAGTTCGTCGCGACCGTCGCCGTTGAAGTCGCCGGCCACGTAACGATCGTTGCCGCTGATGAACCACAGCGCGATCTGGCCACTGCCGTTGCCCTGGATCCACTGCCAGTTGCCGGCGACGTAGCGCATCGTGTGATGCCAGCCGTTGGGATTGACCGCGAGCAGATCATCGGCGCCGTCGCCGGTGAAATCGCCGGCGACGTAACGGTCGGCGCTGCCGATGTTCCACCAGTGGATGCGGCCGTTGCCGCTGTTGCCGCTGAGATAGTTCCAGTACAGGAATTCGAACCAGTGCGCCAGCAGGTTCGGAGAACCCGCGCCGATGCCGGTGAGCACGCCGGCGGTGGCGTCGCCGACGATCAGATTGCGGATCGCCGCCGGCGTCGCCGCGGGGTTGAACTCGCGATTGAGGGCGACGATGCCGGCCACGTGCGGCGCGGCCATCGACGTGCCGCTCATCGTCGTCTGGGCGTTGTCGTTGGCGATGCCGGCCGAGACGATGCTGCTGCCGGGCGCGAACAGATCGATGCAGGTGCCGATGTTGGAGAATCCGGAACGCGCGTCGGTCGAAGTGGTCGAGCCGACCGTGATCGCCTGCGGCACCCGTGCCGGGGTCACGGTGCAGGCGTTGGTGTTGCTGTTGCCGGCGGCGACCACGACCACCACGCCGGCGTTGATCGCGTTGTTGATCGCGGTCTCCAGCGCGAGCACGTCGGCGGGCGGGGTGAAGGCGACGACCCAGCCCAGGCTCATGTTGACGACCGCGTTCGGGACCTGTCCGCCGATCAACTGCCCGGCGATCCAGTTCATCGCACCGATCGCGTTCTGCACCGGCACCTGGCCGGTGCAGCCGGTGTTGACCTTGACCGCGTGCACGGTCGCGCCCTTGGCGACGCCGAAGTTTCTGCCCGCCGCGGTGCCGGCGACGTGGGTGCCGTGACCGTGACAGTCGTTGGTGGCGTTGACCGGCCCGCCATCGAAATTCCTGCCGACGCCGACGCGTCCGGCGAAATCGGCATGGGTCGCGCGCAGGCCGGTATCCATGATGAAGATGTGGGTGCCGACGCCGGTCTGCCAGAAGAAATAGCGGCTGTCGAGCA
>JBIJAD010000218.1:0-6680 GCA_044345955.1 Lysobacteraceae bacterium | reverse complement strand
TGTCGTAGATGGTGGACGCCGGAAACACGTCCTTGATGCGATCGTCGCCGCGCATCCTTTCGGCGATCTCGGGCGAGAGCTTCGCGGAGAATCCGAACAGCACGAAATCGTAGACGTCGTTGGGCACCACGCCCCACTGGCCTGCGACCTGCTCGGCCAGCGACTGGATCTTCAGCGCCCGCTCCATGCGCTGCTTGCGATCGGGCATTTCCGGATAGGGCTCATAGGGCGGATAGAACGGACGCTCGCCTTCGGGCGTCGGCTCTTCCGGAACGGGGTCGTCGAATCCGTTGAACAGCACGATGTACTCGTCGCCGCGATCCGGCAGCGGCTCCTTTTCCTGCGCCGATGCGGCGAAGGTCACGCAGGCCAGCGCGATCAGCGCGAGCGTTCGAACGATGAAACGGGTCATGTAGGTCCTCCTTGGGCTGTCCATCGCCGAAGGCGGTACGGGAGCGCGAACCGGATGGCGCAGGGACGACGAACGGGATTCCTTCCCGCTCGGACGCTCGCGATTTCCGGACGGTCGCGGATCGACGACACGCCGACGGCTGCTTGAGGCGGCGATTTCTCCGTGATCCGGGGAACGTTTCCTGTGCCGCCCGCGCCGAGTATAGCCACGGGACATGCACGGATCATGATCGAGATCGATCGATGAAGACTATCGATTCGCTCGCATCGATCGATGCGAACACGAGACGTCAACCGGCGCTCTTGCCCCGGCCGGACACCTGCGCCACGGCGTCGTGCGCGTGCAGGCTTTCGAAGTGCGAGACGCAGACGTCGAAACGCTGCACGCGGGCGTCGTCGGCGAGCGCGGCGGCGACCCGGCGCGCGGCGTCCTCGCAGAACATCAGGTTCTCGGCGTTGAGCCGGGCGAAGGCCTGTTCGTCCTCGCGCTTGACCGCGGTCTGCACCGGCGTGGCCAGTGCGGCTTCGACGCGATCGATCAGATCGGCAACCGGCAAGTCGTCGAAGGAAGGCTGCAGTTCCACCCGCACCTCGGCGCGGCTGCGCTGCGCATGCGGGGTCGCGGCGAGGCCGCGTTCGGAAGCCAGCCAGTCGCGCACGACCTGGGTGGACAGCGGATGCGCGGCGGCGAAATCGTCGGCGAAACGTTCGGCATTGAGCTGACGCGACAGCGCGGCGGAGGCCGGGCAGGTGCTGGAGTATTCGACCGAGAAACCGAGGGTCAGCGACAGATGGCCGTGGACGAGGCGGGCATCGACTTCGAGCGGGTAACGCTTCCAGCCGGCATGTTCGGTCGCCAGCGCACGACGCCGCAGCAGGCGATCGAAGCGCAGAAGCAGACGCGCGGCGGTCGAGAGCGCGCCCTGCGATTCGACGCAGTCCTGCAGCACCCGGCGCAGGCGCGCGGCGGTCAGCGGGTCCTCGGCGAGACCGTCCTGCAGCCGCAGATACAGACGCGACATGTGGATGCCGCGGGCGTCGGCATCGCGCAGGTCGACGAACACGTCGACCGCGGCCGGCACCACCAGGCTGTCGCCGTCCTCGCCGCGCAGGCGCACCGGCAGTGCGATGTTGCGCATGCCGACCCAGTCGAGCGCCCGCGCCGCGGTGGCGGCGTCGCCGGCGACATCGGGCATGGTCTGCGGGGTCTGGCGCGGGGTCACGGCGGGGGTCCGGTCCGGCGGGAGGGCCGGCCATTGTACCCAGCCCGCCTTGCCGGAGCCGGCGGCGCGCCGGAACGAAGCGTTGCCCGCGGACCGTTCAGCCGCGCGCCGCGCGCCAGGCCCGCCACAGGGCCGACACGGGTGGCAGCGGGCCGGGCTCGCTGCCGCCGGCGATGCGGTGCAGGCGGCCGTGGCTGAGGGCGTCGTGGATGCGGCGCGGCCGGGTCGCGGCGCGGGCAGGACGCGATGCCGAGAGGCGCCCGGCCCACGCGCGCACCCGCGCGGCCTCGTCGGCGTCCTCGCGATGCCACAGCGCATGCGCGGCGAGCAGGGTGGAGGGATCTCCGCCGGCGCCTTCCGCGGCTGCGAACAGGGCGCACTCGCAGGTGTCCAGCGCCGCGGCCATGGTCTGCAGTTCGGCGGCGATCGCGGCCGGATCGGCCCAGGCGCGCAGCGGTTCGCGTGCGCGCTGCAGCGCCGGAAGCGCCGCCGCCAGCGCGGCCCACGGCGCCGGCTGCCGCTGCAGGACCCGACCGAGCGGATGCCGGCGGCCGCCGCGGGCCCAGCCCTGCAGTTCTTCCTGCCACCAGCCGAGCTTGGCGAACCCCGGGGTCGGGTCGGCGCCGGCCCAGGCCGCGTCGGTCCACTCCTGCAGCAGTGCGCACCAGGCCTCGACCGCGGGATGCTGCGCCTCGGGCACGAACACCCGCGCGATCCGCCATTCCGGCCAGCGGCCGCGCCACTTGTCGAGGAAATCGTCGAGGTCGGCGCTGTCGGTCACGGCGCTACCGGCAGCATCGACGGCCAGGACATCGGATCGAGCAAGGCCTGCGGATGTTCGATCAGCAGATCGCCGCCCCAGGTGAGCGGGTCGTCTCCGGGCTGACGATAGCCCCACAGCGCGACGATCGACGGCATGCCCGCGGCGCGCGCGGCGACGATGTCGCGCTCGTCGTCGCCGACGTACACGCAGTCGCGCGCATCGATGCCGATGACCTGCGCCGAATGCAGCAGCGGCAGCGGATGCGGCTTGCGTTCGGACAACGAATCGCCGCCGATCAGCACGCCGCAGCGCCCGGCCCAGCCGAGCATCGGGATCAGCGGTTCGGCCAGATAGAACGGCTTGTTGGTGACGATGCCCCAGCGCACGCCGTCGGCCTCCAGCGCGTCGAGCATCGCGGCGATGCCCTCGAACGGGGCGCAGTGCCGGCCCAGTTCGCGTTCATAGGCGTCGAGGAACGGTTTGACCATCGCCTCGCGCACGACCTCGTCCAGATGCCCCCACGAGGCGCGGATCATCGCCCGCGCGCCCTTGGAGACATGCGGACGCAGCGCATCGAGCATCATCGGCGCCTCGTCGCGCTGCGCACGCATCGCATTGATCGCCGCGATCATGTCCGGCGCGCTGTCGAGCAGGGTGCCGTCGAGATCGAACAGTACGCCGCGGGGGAAACGGGTCGAATTCAAGCGAAACTCCAAGGGCATGGATACGGGCGAAAATGCGGAAGATCGGCGGTTGTCAGCCGTCCCCTTCAAGGACAGGATTGGGAGGGGATGGGTTCAGGGCGAAACGATGCATGCCCCCCCATCTCCACCCCGGCCCTCCCCTTGAAGAGGAGGGAGCAAACCGGGACCCTCGGAGAGTGCATCGGCATCATCAGGGCTTCACCGCGCACATCAGATAGTTCACGTCGGTGCGGCCGCCGACACTCGCGCGCTGGCGCAGCGGGTCGTAGATCAGGCCACTGACGTCTTCCGGCGCCAGTCCCGCGACGCGCAGCCAGGCCGCGAGTTCGGACGGACGGATGAAGTCGCGGTAAAGATGCGTGCCCTTGGGCAACATGCGCGCGACGTATTCGGCGCCGACGATCGCCAGCGCGAACGCCGCGGGGGTGCGGTTGAGCGTGGACAGGAACAGTCGGCCGCCGGGCTTGAGCAATGCCGCGCAGGCGGCGACGATCGCGGCCGGATCGGGCACGTGTTCGAGCATCTCCATGCACACGATCGCATCGAAGGCCGCGGGTGATTCGGCGGCCAGCGTCTCCACCGCGGCCAGCCGGTAATCGACCTGCACCCCGGATTCGAGCCGGTGCAGTTTCGCGACCTTGATCAGGTCCGGCGCCAGATCGATCGCGGTCACGTCGGCACCCTCACGCGCCAGCGCCTCGCTCAGCAGGCCCGCGCCGCAGCCGACATCGAGCACCCGCGCGCCGCGCAGGGTCGTGCGATCGCGCACGTAGCCGAGACGCGCGGGGTTGAGGATGTGCAGGGGTTTCTGGGGGCCTTGGGGGTCCCACCACCGATTGGCCAAGGCATTGAACTTGTCGAGTTCGGCCTGGCTGTAGTTGTCGTGTGTCGTTGTGGTCGTCACGCGGTCACCATTGATCTTGTTTTCTGTCATCCCGACGCTGCGTTCGGGATGACAATCCAGATGGACGGTTCAGTGGGAAATCCCGCCGATCCGCTCCCGCCACTGCCGCGCATTGGCGAGGATGCCGTCGAGGTCCATGTCGACCAGATGGCGGTCGCGCAATCTGCGCTTGCCGGCGACCCACACATCGCTGACCTGATGGCGGCCGGCGGCGTAGACCAGTTGCGACAGCACGTGATGCAGCGGCTGGGTTTCCAGCGCGGAGAGATCGACGCAGGCCAGATCGGCCTGATACATCGGCGCGATCACGCCGACGTCGTCGCCCAGTCCCAGCGCGTGCGCGCCGCCGTGGGTGGCGGCGTACAGCGCCTGCCAGGCGTCGAGCGCGGCGGCGTCCTCGGCCACCGCCTTCGCCAGCAGCGCCGCGGTGCGCATCTCGCCGAACATGTCGAGATCGTTGTTGCTGGCGGAGCCGTCGGTGCCGATCGCGACGTTCACGCCGGCCTTCTGCAGTCTGCCGACCGGGCAGAAGCCCGAGGCCAGCTTGAGGTTCGATTCGGGGCAATGCACCACGCTGACGCCGCGCTCGGCGCAGAGCGCGATCTCCGCATCGGTGAGCTGGGTCATGTGCACCGCGATCAGGCGGTCGTTGATGAGGCCGAGACGATCGAGCCGCGCGATCGGGCGCTGGCCGTATTTCTTCTGCGACTCGGCGACTTCCTGCGCGGTCTCGTGGGTGTGCAGATGCACCGGGATGTCGAGCTGATCGGCGAGCATGCGGATGCGCTCGAAGCTCGCATCCGACACCGTGTACGGCGCATGCGGCGCGAACGCGGTGGAGACCAGCGGCACCGCCCCCGGACGCGGCGACGGCCATTGATCGTGCACTTCGCAGGCGCGATCGAAGTATTCGTCGTCGCTCTTCGCCCAGGCGGTGGGGAAATCGATCACCGGCAGACCGACCCGGGCACGGAAGCCGTAACGCTTGTAGGTCGCGGCCTGTACGTCGGGGAAGAAATAGTTCTCGTTGCAGCAGGTGGTGCCGCCGCGGAGCATTTCGGCGATCGCCAGGGTCACGCCGTCGGCGACGTACTCCGGCCCCATGATCGCGCCCTCGATCGGCCAGATGTGCTCCTGCAGCCAGCGCATCAGCGGCATGTCGTCGGCGACCCCGCGCATCAGGGTCATCGGGTTGTGGACGTGCGCGTTGACCAGACCGGGGATCAGCACGCCGTCCGGACGCGAGACGGTCTCCAGCGGCGAAAGCGTCTGCCGCGCCTCGGCGATCGGCAGCACGGCGAAGATCCGGTCATCGCGGATCGCGACCGCATGGTGTTCGAGCACCACGCCGGGGCGATCCATCGGGACCACGTAGCGGGCCTCGATCAGCACATGGCAGGGCTCTGGGGCGAAGAACTCGGCGGGCCGGGCGGTCCCGGCGGCGGCATCGTCGGTCATGGGCGGCATTGTCGCATTCCCGGGTGTCGGGGTGCCTGCCTGTCCCATGCTCCATGCACTCGCGCTGCACGCGCATCGCCTCCGCCGCTCGCGGGAAGGGTGCGGGGGGACTCAATCCAATCGGTCTCGCCCGCAGGCCAGGCACAGCTTCGCCCGCGGCGTACGCAGGGGCTTGCCGCAGTGACCGCAGGGCGGACCGTAGAGGGACAGACGGTGATGCCAGAGGGCGTTGAGGCTGGTTTCCTCGAAGCCGGTCAGCTCGCGGTAGCGCCCGAGTGCACGTCTCCCCAGAACGCCGATGCGCTGGGCTTCGTCCAGACCGATGCCCGCGCGACGATGCTCTTCCATGAATTCCGGGATCGCGGCTTTCAGCAGCGGCACCAGTTGCGCCCATTCCACCTCATCGAGCATCGGCAGCTCCATGTCGCAACGCCAGCAGTAGAGGGTCTGGGGCATGGGGTCTCCGGATCGCCAACGGATCGCAGATGACGGGCAGGTCGCGATCGAATGCCCGGGCAATGTACAGGTCCGCGGCGCATGGCGCTCCGGCGAGAAGGAAGCTCGCCGGGACGTGGGCCATGAACGGCGAAGCCCGCCGTGAGGCGGGCTTCGGTGAAGGCCACAAGCATGCCCCCGGTCTTTCATTCCCTGCCGGCCGCGCGCGGCCCGGAGGTCGTCGCTGATCCGGCGCGTCCTGGGCGGGGATGATTGATTCGCGGCGAGGCCCGCTGCGCGGGCCTCCGAGGCAAAGTCAAAAGCTGGATCCCCGCCTTCGCGGGGATGATTGATGCATCACGAGGTCCGCTGCGCGGACCTCCATGCATCAATCACTTCACTCGGCTGACGTATTCGCCGGAACGGGTGTCGACCTTGATGACCTCATCCTGGGCGACGAACAGCGGCACACGGACCACGGCGCCGGTTTCGAGGGTCGCCGGTTTGCCGCCGGTGCCCGCGGTATCGCCCTTCACGCCCGGGTCGGTCTCGACGATCTTCAGCTCGACGAAGTTCGGCGGCTGCACGGTGATCGGGTTGCCGTTCCACAGGGTCACCACGCAGGCTTCCTCGCCCTTCAGCCATTTCTCGGCGCCGCCCATGCCGGCCTTGTCGGCCTGCACCTGCTCGAACGACTCCTGGTTCATGAAGTGCCAGTACTCGCCGTCCGAATACAGGTACTGCATGTCGGTGTCGACCACGTCGGCGACTTCGACCGAGTC
>JBIJAD010000082.1:0-12790 GCA_044345955.1 Lysobacteraceae bacterium | reverse complement strand
CTGGGTGATCCGAGGCGGTCAGGGATGGCTGTGGAGCTACCGCTCTCTGCGTTTCGAACCCGCATCGGAATGGGTCGGCGCCGCATCGCTCCCGTCGACATGCTTCCGATGACGAACGCCACGGCGGACAGGACACGGTCGCAGACTCACTTCAACTCGAAGGCATCTCCGTCGAGCATCGCCGGGAAGCGCTCGCGATGCGCGGCCAGTTCCTTCGCCTGCAGGGTGGTGGTGACGACCACTTCCTCTTCGCCGCATTCGCTGATCGGCTGGCCGAGAAAATCGATCACCGCGCTGTCGCCGCTGTAGGACAGGCCGTTGCCGTCGGTGCCGACGCGGTTGAGGCCGGCGACGTAGCACAGGTTCTCGATCGCGCGCGCGCGCAGCAGGGTCTTCCACGGGTAGGCGCGCGCCGCGGGCCAGTTGGCGACGTACAGCAGCAGGTCGTAATCGAGCGCGCCGGGACGCTCGACGTCGTAGCGGTTGCGCGAGAACACCGGAAAACGCAGGTCGTAGCAGACCTGCGGGCAGATCCGCCAGCCGCGCCAATCCACGCTGAGGCGTTCGCGTCCGGCGGCGTAGCGCTTGTGTTCGTTGGCGTAGCGGAACAGGTGGCGCTTGTCGTAGGTGCGCAGATCGCCGTCCGGGGTCGCGAACAGCAGCCGGTTGAATACCTGTGAACCGCCAGCCGCATCGCCGTCGCGCAACTGCACGCTGCCGCAGACCGCGGCATCGAGCGCGCGCGCCTGTTCGCGCAGCCAGGCGACGGTCGGGCCGTCCATGCCTTCGGCGCGGTCGATGGCGTCGTTGGAAAAACCGCTGGTGAAGGTTTCCGGCAGCAGGATCAGATCGCTGCGTCCGCGCAGACCGGCGATCAGCTCGCCGTAGTAATCGCGATTTCCCTCGGGGTCGTGCCAGCGGGTGTCGCCCTGGACGAGGGTGATGCGCAGATCGTTCATGATCAGAGCCTCGTCAGCCGTTCGATCGCGGCGTCCAGGGTGGTCTCGTTCTTGGCGAAGCACAGCCGCGCAAGACGCTGTCCGGGCGGCGGGGTCTCGTAGAACGGCGACAGCGGGATCGCGGTGACGCCCTTCTCGATCGTCAGCCAGCGGCAGAACTCCAGATCGTCCAGACTGCTGACGTCGGAATAGTCCACCAACTGGAAGTAGCCGCCCGGCACCGGCAGCGGACGCAGCCGGGTCTGCAGCAACTGCGCGCGGAAGCGGTCGCGCTTGGCCTGGTAGAAGGCGCCGAGTTGCTCGTCATGTTCCGGCTCGGCCTCGATCATCGCCGCGAACGCGTGCTGCGCGGGATGGAAGGTGCAGAACACGTTGTACTGGTGGACCTTGCGGAATTCGGTGCTCAGCGCCGGCGGCGCGATGCAGTAGCCGACCTTCCAGCCGGTACAGTGGTAGGTCTTGCCGAAACTGGAGATCACGAAGGCGCGCTCGCGCAGTTCCGGCCAGCGCAGGACCGACTCGTGGCGGGCGCCGTCGAACACGATGTGCTCGTAGACCTCGTCGGAAAGCAGCCAGATTCCGGTGTCCCGGAGGATATCTGCAATCGTATTCATGTCGGCGTCGTTCAGCATCGCGCCGGACGGATTGTGCGGGCTGTTGATCATCAGCATCCGCGTTTTCGGCGTGATCGCATCGCGTACCCGCTGCCAGTCCGGGGCGAAGGTTTCCGGGTCCAGCGGCACGTGCACCGCGCGCGCCCCGGCCAGTTCGATCGCCGGTTCGTAGCAGTCGTAGCAGGGGTCCAGGACGATCACTTCCTCGCCCGCGCGGACCACCGCATGGATCGCGTCGAAGATCGCCTCGGTGGCGCCGCTGGTGACCGTGATCTCGCTGTCGGGATCGACCGAAACCCCGTAGACGCGGCGGGTTTTGCCGGCGATGGCGCGACGCAGGGCGGGGATGCCGGTCATCGGCGCGTACTGGTTGTGGCCGGCGCGCATCGCGCGGTCCAGTTCGTCGACCAGACGCTGCGGGACGGGGAAGTCGGGGAAGCCCTGCCCCAGGTTGATCGCGCCGTGCTCGGCCGCGAGTTGCGACATCACGGTGAAGATGGTGGTGCCCACCCTGGGCAGTTTGGTCTGCGACATGCTCGGTTCCGTGGGCGTCGGCGCAGGCGGCCCGCGACGGCGGGCCTAGCACGCTGCGGCGAGGCGCGCCAGAGTTTACGGGGCGCCGCCGTCGGGTTAAACCTGTGTCATGCAGTCTTCACCCGTCTTCACCGGCAGCGCTCGCATCGTGGAGCTGGTCCAAGCCTACCTGGTCGCGGAATACCGCTGGGAGCTGGACGGCGACTGGCGCCATCTGCGGATCGGCGAACCGGCGCCCGAGGTCGAGTCGCGTTATCCCGAGGCACACCGGTTCGGCCTGCTCTCGGCCTGGGACCCGTACTCCGTGCCGCGGCCGGAAGCGGTCAATCGCGACGCCGACGACGCCTTGCAGCAGGCACTGCACGACAGCGGCCGGATCTTCCGCCCGGCCTTCTCGTCGGCCGCCAACCGCAGTTGGCGCGAACCGAGCTGGCTGGTCGTGGACATGCCGGTGGCCGAATTCGACGCGCTGTCGCGTGGTTTCGGTCAGTTGGCGACGCTATGCTGGGCCGCAGGCGCCGCGGTGCGGATGCGGGTGGACGCCGTGCAGCCTGCGGACCTCGCGCCGCACCCGCACATCGACTGGCTGCGTCCCTGAACGGCATGACGCGGCCGGACCGGTTTCCGAGCCGGTGCTCGAAACCCGCGGGCCTACCATGCGCCCCCGGACAATCGACGACGCTGACCCATCCATGGATACCGACGTGAAGGATGATCCGCTCGACCCCGCGCATCTCGCGACGCTGCCGTCGATCTACCTGGCCGCCGACTACAAGTGGGAACTGGACGGCGATTGGCGGCCGCTGCGGATCGGCGAACGCGCCACCGAACTGGAGGCCGCCTTCACGGGGGCCCGCAGCTTCGGGCTGATGAGCGGGGCCAATCCGGCGCACATCCTGCGCCCCGAGCCGGAGAACCGCAGCGCCGACCGTGCCCTCGAGAAGGCGATCGCCGCCCTCGGCCTACGCTATCGCCCGGCCTTCGTCGCCGCGCTCGGGCGGAGCTGGAAGGCCTACAACTGGCTGCTGATCGACCCGCCGACCGACGGCTTCGACACCCTCGCCCGTCGCTTCGGCCAGATCGGCACCCTGCTGTGGGCGCACGGCGAACCGGTGCGACTGCGGATGCACGCCCGGCGCCCGGAAACGGTACCGGCGCACCCGTTCATCGACTGGATCGGCGAGGCCGGCGGTGCGCTCGCGGCGCCTGCGGCAGAGGCAATTTCGTCGAACGCCACGTAGAATCGCGGGCCACGGCTGGACCGCAGCCCCCCGAACGGCCCAGGCTTCTCCGCGATGACCCCACCCGACGCTTCCGCACCGCCGCTGCTCTCGGCCCGCGGTCTGCGTTTCGCGCGCAACGACGAACCGATCTTCGGGCCGCTGGATCTGGCGCTGGACGCCGGCGAGGCCTTGCTCGTGCGTGGCGACAACGGCGCCGGCAAGACCACGCTGCTGCGGGTACTGGCCGGGCTGCTGCGGCCGGAAGCGGGCGAGATCGCGGTCGACGGCCGTATCACCACCACCCCCGAACGCACCCGCGCCCTGGCCTATCTGGGCCATTTGCCGGCGCTGAAGGCCGATCTCGGCGCGATGGAGAACCTGGAATTCCTGTGCGGGCTGCATGGCCGGCGCGAGGGCCTCGAGATCGAGACCGCGATGCGCCTGGTCGGCCTGGACGGCTATCAGGACGCGCTCGCCCGCCAACTGTCGGCCGGGCAGAAGAAGCGCCTGTCGCTGGCGCGGATGTGGCTGTCGCCGGCGCCGGTCTGGCTGCTGGACGAGCCTTACGCGAATCTCGACCTGACGGGCATCGAGCTGGTCAACCGGATGGTCCAGGCGCATCTGCGCGATGGCGGCGCGGCCCTGGTCACCACACACGGCGCCTACGCCGCACCGCCGGTGCGCACCCGCGAGCTGGTGCTGAGGCGGGCGGCATGAACGGCATGAACGGGACGCCCTCGCCCTCCGCGCGGATGGACATCGCCGGCCACCCGCCTTCGCTGGCCGGCGCCGCCCGCGCCCTGCTCGCCCGCGACCTGCGCCTGCTCTGGCGCCGCCGCGGCGACGCCTTCCAGCCCGCACTCTTCGCCCTGATCGTGGTGGTGCTGTTCGCGCTGGCCCTGGGCAACGAGCCGGAGTTGCAGGCGGAAGTCGCCGCCGGGGTGCTGTGGGTGGCGGCCCTGCTCGCCGGTCTTCTGGCCCTGGACAGCCTGTTCCGCGGCGACGCCGAGGACGGCTCGCTCGAACAGTGGATGCTGGCGCCGGTCCCGCTGGCCTGGCTGGTGGCGGTCCGCACCTTCATGCATTGGGCGACCACCGCGGTGCCGCTGCTGCTGGCGACGCCCTTCCTGGCCGAACTGCTGCACCTGCCCCGCCCGCAGTTGCCGGTGCTGCTGGCCGGGCTGGCCCTGGGCACCCCGCTGTTGAGTCTGATCGGCGCGGTGGTGGCCGCACTCACCGTCGGCATGCGCCGCTCCGGTATCCTAGTGGGCCTGCTCGCCCTGCCGCTGTACGTGCCGGTGCTGGTGTTCGGCGCCGGCAGCGTGGCGGCCGCGGCGCAGGGGCTCGATCCGGTCGGGCCCCTGTTGCTGCTGGGCGCGGGGCTGATCGCCGCCCTGGTGCTGGCGCCGCTGACCGCGGCGGCGGCGATCCGGATCGCGACCCACTAGCGGACCGTCGAACGACGGCCCGCTGGCGCATCCGGTAAAGCTGCACCGACGCAGCGGACGCGCAAGCGCCCGCAGCGTCCTCGGGCGGTCCGGACACGTGCCGGGCCGGCCATCGGAGACAACGCGCACACCTGCCCCGCCGAAGGCCGGACGCGCGTTTTCCCGAACCCTGCCGCAGCCGGGCACGGCTTGAGACAGGTCAATGTCCGGCCCTGGCCGGGCCGCGACAATCCGCAGCATTCCGCAATCATTTCCCCATCGCATACGGTGCCCGCTCCGCAATGAATCCGGTCGTCCGCTGGTTCCATCAACTCGGCTCGCCGCCGTACTTCGACCGTTTCGCCGCGCGCTGGGCGCCGTGGTGCCATGGCGCCGGTCTGCTGGTGATGGTCTGGGGCGTGTGGGCGGCCCTGTTCGAGGTGCCACCGGACTATCAGCAGCTCGACAGCTTCCGGATCCTCTACATCCACGTGCCCGCGGCCTGGATGAGCCTGCTGGTGTTCGCGCTGATGGCGCTGTATTCCGCAATCGCGCTGATCTGGCGGATCAAGCTGTGCGAGATCCTGGCGATGGCCTGCGCGCCGATCGGCGCCGCGTTCACCGTCATCACCCTCGCCACCGGCTCGATCTGGGGCCGGCCGATGTGGGGGACATGGTGGGAATGGGACCCGCGCCTGACCAGCGAACTGGTGCTGCTGTTCCTGTATCTGGGCGTGATCGGCCTGTACCAGGCGATCGACGACCGCCGCAACGCCGCCCGCGCCGCCGGGCTGCTGGCGATCGTCGGCGTCGCCCTGCTGCCGGTGATCCGCTACTCGGTCGAGTGGTGGGATTCCCTGCACCAGGGTCAGACGATCAAGGTCTTCGGCGAGTCGAGCATGGACCCGAGCATGTTCCCGCCGCTGGTGGCGATGGTGATCGGCACCAAATTCTGGTTCCTCGGCTCGCTGCTGATGCGCGCGCGCGCCGACAACCTCGAACGCGAATCCGGCAAGGACTGGGTCCGCGAGCGCGCCGGTGCGGAGCGCGCCGGCGTCGACCGGGAGGCCGCGCCATGACCTATCTGGGCTACGTCGCCGCCGCCTATGCGGTGTTCGCGGTGGTGCTGCTGTGGGACATCGTCGCCCCGGTCCTGCGCATCCGCCGCATCCTGCGCGACGTGCGCATGCGTGCGCGCCGCGCCGCCGCGCGCAGCCGCGCCGCGGACACCGCCGCCGACACCGCCGATTCCACGGAGCTGCAACGATGAATCCCGCACGCAAACGACGACTCTGGTTCGTGCTCGCGGTGCTCGCCGCGGGCGCCACCGCGACCGCGCTGGTGACGATGGCGCTGCAGCGCAACGTCGCCTATCTCTACACCCCCGCGGAAGTGCTGCGCGGCGACGCCGGCGCGCGGGTGGTGGCCGGCGACGCGGTGTTCAGGCTCGGCGGCATGGTCGAGGCCGGCTCGTTCCGGCGCGAAGAAGGCTCGATGGAGGCGCGCTTCCGGGTGACCGACGGCGACGCGCAGTTGCCGGTGCGCTACACCGGCATCCTGCCCGACCTGTTCCGCGAGAAGCAGGCGGTGGTCGCCACCGGGCGCATGGACGATGGCGTGTTCGTCGCCGAACAGGTGCTGGCCAAGCACGACGAAACCTACGTACCCAAGGAAGTCGCCGACAAGATGGGGCTGGCGCACCGCAAGCACGGCGTCGACATTCCCGCCAATGGCATGCCCGCCTCCGCGCCGCAGGCGCAGCAGCAGGCGCCGTCCACGGCGCCCTCGAAAGGATACTGAACCCGCATGCACCTGCTCCCCGAGTTCGGCCAGATCGCGCTGGTTCTCGCTCTGCTGATCGCGATCGTGCAGTCGACGCTGCCGATGATCGGCGCGCAGCGCGGGCTGTCGCCGTGGATGGCGGTGGCGCGTCCGGCGGCCTGGATGCAACTGGTGCTGGTCGCGATCGCCTACGCGCTGCTGACCTGGGCCTTCGTGGCGCAGGATTTCTCGCTGCAGTACGTCGCCCAGAATTCCAACTCGCTGCTGCCGATGATGTACCGCTTCTCGGCGGTGTGGGGCGCGCACGAGGGCTCGCTGCTGCTGTGGGCGCTGATCCTGGCGCTGTGGACCGCGGTGCTCGCCGCAAGATCGCAGCACCTGCCCGAAGCGGTCACCGCGCGGGTGCTCGGCACGATGGGCATCATCAGCGTCGGCTTCCTGGCGTTCATGATCTTCACCAGCAACCCGTTCGAGCGGATCCTGCCGGCCGCGGCCGAGGGTCGCGATCTCAATCCACTGCTGCAGGACCCGGGCCTCATCATCCACCCGCCGATGCTGTACATGGGCTACGTCGGCTTCGCGGTGCCGTTCGCGTTCGCGATCGCCGCGCTGCTCGATCGCAATGCCTCCAGCCCGGACATGGTCGCCGGCTGGCTGCGCTGGACCCGGCCGTGGACCAACGTCGCCTGGAGTTTCCTCACCCTCGGCATCGCCCTGGGCAGTTGGTGGGCCTATTACGAGCTGGGCTGGGGCGGCTGGTGGTTCTGGGACCCGGTCGAGAACGCCAGCTTCATGCCCTGGCTGGCCGGCGCCGCGCTGCTGCATTCGCAGGCGATCACCGAGAAGCGCGGCAGCTTCCGCAGTTGGACGTTGCTGCTCGCCATCGCCGCGTTCTCGCTCTCGCTGCTCGGCACCTTCCTGGTGCGTTCGGGCGTGCTCACCAGCGTGCACGCCTTCGCCGCCGACCCGGGCCGCGGCATGTTCATCCTGGTGTTCCTCGGCATCGTGGTCGGCGCCTCGCTGCTGCTGTACGCGCTGCGCGCACCGGAACTGGAGGGCGGCCGTCCGTTCGCGGCCGGTTCGCGCGAGACCCTGCTGCTGCTGAACAACGTGTTCCTGACCGCGGCCTGCGCGATGGTGCTGATCGGCACGCTCTACCCGCTGCTGCTGGATGCGATCGGCAGCGACGACAAGATCTCGGTCGGCCCGCCGTACTTCTCGCTGCTGTTCATCGTGCTGATGACGCCGATCGTGCTGCTGCTGCCGTTCGGCCCGCTGACCCGCTGGCAGCGCGACCAGCTCGACCGCCCGCTGCGTCTGCTGTGGCCGTGGGCGGCGCTGGCGCTGATCGCCGGCGTCATCGCGTATTTCCAGGCGCCGCAGGGCCCGCTGAAGACCGCCGCAGGCGTCGCCGGCGCGCTGTGGGTCGCTCTGGGCACCGCGCGCTTCGTGTGGCAGCGCGTGCGCACCCAGCGCAGTCCGCTGACCGCGGAAATGGTCGGCATGGTGCTGGGCCACGGCGGCATCGCGGTGTTCCTGGTCGGCGCGCTGCTGGTCGAGGCGCAGTTGCAGCAGCGCGAGATCGCGATGAAACCGGGCGAGACCCTGGTCATCGGCCGCGACAGTTTCCGCTTCGACGGCGTGCAGCGCCTGCAGGGCCCGAACTACATCGCCAGCCGCGGCAGCATCGAAGTGTTCCGCGACGACCGCCGGATCACCACCCTGCACCCGGAGAAGCGCGAATACGCCAGCGGCGGCCAGGTGATGACCGAAGCCGGCATTCGTCCGGGCGTGACCCGCGACGTGTTCGTCGCCCTCGGCGAGCCGCTCGGCGGCGGCAGTTGGGCGGTGCGCGTGCACATCAAACCCTTCATCCGCTGGGTCTGGATCGGCGCGCTGCTCATGGCGATCGGCGGCTTCGTGACGGCGCTGGATCGGCGGTTCCGTCGAGTGCGCGAAGAACATCGTGAACGCACCCCCGGCGATGCCTCGGCATCGCAGCCGACACGCGCACCCGCGCCGGTCGACGACGGGCTGGCCGGCAATGCCGTCTGAGACATCGAGACCATGAAACGCTGGCTTCCCTTCATCGCCTTCCTGCTGATCGCCGTGCTGATGGCCGCGGGCGTCTGGCTCAGCCGCAATCCCGACCGCGACAAGCTGCCTTCGCCGCTGATCGACAAGCCCGCGCCGGACTTCGCGCTGCCGGTGCTGCACGAGCCCGAACGCATCGTCAGCGCGAAGGAACTGCGCGGCCAGCCCTACGTGCTGAACGTCTGGGGCAGTTGGTGCCCGGAATGCGTCAACGAGCACCCGGTCATCACCCGCTTCGCCGAGACCAAGCGCGTGCGCGTGATCGGGTTCAACTGGAAGGACGAACGCGCCGACGCCCTGGCCTGGCTCGAGAAATTCAACAATCCCTACTGGCTGGTGCTGGTCGATTACGAAGGCGGCACCGCGATCGATTTCGGCATCTACGGCGCGCCCGAGACCTTCCTGGTCGACGCCGAGGGCATCATCCGCTGGAAGCACGTGGGCCCGATGACCGACGCGATCGTCCGCGACCGGCTGTTGCCGGCGCTGGAAGCGGTGGAGACGCGCAAATGACCGATCGCCACCCGGTTCCATCGGTCATGATGACATCCTGCACTGGGGCCGCGTCCGCTGCCCGGCGGATATTGACCGCACCCGAATCGGACCGGACCGATCATGAAGATCACGGGCATGCGACGCTTCTTCACCTTGGGGATCGGCATCGGACTGATCGCGGCAGGCATCGCGATCTTCGCGATCCAGTGGGTCATCTTCACCACACCGGTGAAACCGCCGCCGTCGCCTCTGATCGGGACGCCGATCCCGCAGTTCGCGCTGCCGCTGCTGGATGCTCCGCAGCGAAGCTTCGACTCGAAACAGATGCTCGGCGCCCCGTACCTGATCAACGTCTGGGGCACATGGTGCGGCGCATGCAAGTACGAGCATCCGGAAGTGCTGCGGCTGGCACGGAGCAACCGGGTGCGGATCGTCGGCTACAACTGGCAGGACGATCCGGCGCTCGCGTTGGAGTGGCTGCGGAAGCACGGCAACCCCTACGTGCATGTGGTGATGGATCGAAGCGGCGAAACCGCGGAAAAGCTGAGGATCAGGGGCACACCGCACCACATCCTGGTGGATGGCGCGGGTGTCATCCGCTGGAAGCGGACCGGCATCCTCGACCGCAAGATGATCCGGGACGAGCTGCTGCCGGCATTGGCGGCCATCGAGCGGGGTCGCTGATCCGAGCGCTGTTCGTTGCGCTGCTGGTCGTATTGCCGGCGTTGATGACCCAGACCGCCTTCGCGCAGAAGGCCAGCGACCCGACCCCGCTGCAGTTCCGCGACGCCGCCGAGCAGGAGCGCTTCCACGATCTCGCGGCGGAACTGCGCTGCGTGATGTGCCAGAACCAGTCGCTGGCCGATTCGCACGCGCAGATCGCGGTCGATCTCCGTCGCGAGGTGCTGGCGCTCATGCGCGAAGGCCGCAGCGATCCCGAGATCCGCGAGTTCCTGGTCGCACGCTACGGCGAATTCGTGCTGTACCGGCCCGGGGTCGAACCGAAGACCTGGCTGCTGTGGTTCGGCCCCGTGTTGTTCGCCCTCGTCGGCGGCTTCGTGGTCTGGCGCCTGCTGCGCAGGACCACCCGGAATCCGCCGCCCGCCGACGACGCCCAGGAGTGGTGATGCCCCCCGTTTCGATTCTCGTGTTCATGCTGGTCGCCGCGCTCGCGAGCGTCGCGACCTTCTGGCTGGTGCTGCGGCCGATGTTCCGGGCGCGGCCGCGTTCGGCGATCGTGCTGATCCTCGGTCTCACCGTGCTGTCGGCCGCGCTGTACCGGATGGTCGGCACGCCGCTGGCGCTGGATGCCGGCATGGTGGAACGGCCGCAGACCCTGGAACAGGCGCTGGTCCAGCTCGAGCGCAACCGCGCGAATTTCCCCGATCACGAAGGTTGGGTGATGCTCGCGACCACCTATTCGCGCCTGGGTCGCGCCGCGGAGGCGCGCGAGGCCTGGGCGCAGGCGATCGCGCGCGCGCCGGACGACGCCAATTTCCTCGCCGCAGCGGCCGAAGCGCGGGCCCAGGCCGATCCGGAGCGCCGTTTCGATGCGACCGCGGTCGAGTATCTGCAGCGCGCTCTGCGCACGCAGTCGAATCATCAGCGCGCGCGCTTCTTCCTCGGCATCGCGCTGCGCCAGCAGGGCAAGCACGCCGAGGCCGCGCGCACCTGGGAGCCGTTGCTGACCGAAGTCGATGCCGCCAACGGCGCGACCCTGCGCGCGGAGATCGACGCTGCACGCCGCGACGCCGGCCTGCCGCCGCTGCCGGCGGCGGACGCGGCACCGGCCGCCGGCGCCCTGCGCGTGAAGGTCAGTCTCGATCCGGAGTTCGCCGCGCGCGTGCGCCTGCGCGGCGACGCCACGGTGTTCGTCATCGCGCGCGCCGCCGGCGGCCCGCCGATGCCGGTCGCGGTCGAGAAACACGCGGTCTCGGCGCTGCCGCTGGAGATCGTGCTCGACGACGGCGACGGCCCGATGCCGACCGCGAAGCTCTCGGCGCTGCAGGAGGTCGAAGTGCTGGCGCGGTTGTCCGAAAGCGGCGACGCCACCCGTCGCGAAGGCGACATCGAGACCGCGCCGGTACGGGTGACACTGCCGGCGAAGACCCCGGTGACGCTGGTGCTCGGCGCCGAATGAGCCAAGGAGCGGGCGATCGCATGCGCGTCGCGACGCCCGCCCGAAGCCGCCTGGATCGCCTCGTGGCATGGCTCCGCCTGTCGCTGCTCGCCTCGCTGGCGTTCGCGCTGCTCCTGCCCTTCACCCGCGCGTGCTGGCCGCCCGAACCGGGCGTCGTGTTCTGGCTGCTCGATCTCGGTGTGCACTGGCAGTGGCTGTGGGCGCTGCTGTGGCTGGCGCTGTGCGTGTCCGGTGCGTTGCGCGATAGACGTCGCCTGCTGCTCGCGCCCGCGGCGCTGCTGCCGTTCTGGAGCGCCAGCCCCGCACTGCCGCGCGCGGAGGCGGATGCACCGCCGCCGTTGATCGTCGTCGCGGCAAATGTGCATGCCGGCAATCGCGACCCCGCACCGCTGGTCGCCTGGCTGCGCGCGCAACCGGCGGATGTCGTCGCCCTCACCGAACTGACGCCGGCCTACGCCGCCGCGCTCGTCGATGCACTCGGCAAGGACTATGCGCATCGTGCGCTGCATCCGGCCGATTCGGCCTTCGGCATCGGTCTGATCGCGCGCCGGCCGTTGTCGGCGGTCGTCGTGCGACGCAGCGCCGACGGCATCCCGCGACTGGAAGCGCGCATCGACCACGAGGCCGACGCGGTGCGGATCGTCGCGGTCCATCCGGTGCCGCCGCTGTCGCCGTACTGGCAGCGCGAACGCGACGCCCTGCTGCGCGAGGTAGTCGCAGGCAACGACGGCATCCCGCTGGACAGCATGCCACTGGACAGCATGCCGCTGATCGTCGCCGGCGATCTCAACGCGACGCCGTGGTCCTCGGCCTTCGCGGTCGCCGCGCGCCACGGCCTGGATCGCGCGAGCGGGCTCGCGCCGACCTGGCCGCGACGGCATGTCGGCATTCCGATCGATCATGTGCTCGCCGATACGCACTGGCGCCGCGGCGAGGCACAACGCGGCCCGGACATCGGTTCGGACCATCTGCCCGTGCGCGTGGCCCTGCATCCGGTCGGGCCGGAACGCTGAATCCGCCGCGACGGGTGGGAAAACCCCCGGGCCATGGCGTAGCATCGCGTCCTCACGCCAAGGACCCCGGACATCGCGGATGACCGAATTCATCCCCCCCGGCAGTCGGTTCGTCGATCTGCCCTCGCCGTTCGCGATGAAGCGCGGCGGCGCGCTGCACGGCGCGCGCATGGCCTACGAAACCTGGGGCCGGCTCGACGCCGACGCCGACAACGCGATCCTGATCCTCACCGGACTCTCACCCGATGCGCACGCCGCATCGCATGCCGACAATGCCGAGCCCGGCTGGTGGGAAGCGATGCTCGGCCCCGGCAAAGCGATCGACACCGATCGCTGGTTCGTGATCTGCGTGAATTCGCTCGGCAGTTGCAAGGGCTCCACCGGTCCGGCGTCGATCGATCCCGCGACCGGCCAACCCTATCGGCTGGCGTTTCCCGAACTGTCGGTGGAAGACGGCGCCGACGCCGCGGCGCATGTCGTGCACAGCCTCGGCATCGCGCGCCTGGCCT
>JBIJAD010000081.1:0-12817 GCA_044345955.1 Lysobacteraceae bacterium | reverse complement strand
CGCGGTCGGCATCACCCGCTGCGTCGCCCATGCATTGGACCGCATGGGCCATCCGGGCCTGCCCGAGGCGGCGCTGCGCGGCTGGATCGGTCCGGCGCTGCGGGTCAGCTTCGGCCGCCTGTTCGCGGACCCCGCTGAGATCGAGCGCGCAGTGCTGTTCTACCGCGAGCGCTTCGAGATCGAAGGCTGGCGCGAGCATACGATCTACGACGGCATCGGCGAGGCGCTCGAGACCCTGCATGCCGCCGGGTACCGGCTTGCGGTCGTGACCGCCAAGAACGAACCGCATGCGCGCCGGATCGTGTCGGTGCTGCCCTTCGGGCACCGTTTCGAGGACGTGATCGGGGCCACGCCCGACGGCCGGCTCAGCCACAAGCCCGAGCTGATCGCCGAGGCGCTGGCGCGGCTGGAACTGCCTGCCGCGGCCTGCACGATGATCGGCGACCGCCACCTCGACATCGAGGGCGCCGCGCATCACGGCATGCGCGGGATCGGCGTGCTCTGGGGCTTCGGCGACGAGGCCGAGCTGCGCGCCGCCGGCGCCGATGCCCTGGCCCGCACGCCGGACGAACTGCACGCTTTGTTCGCGACCGCCTGAACGCCGGCGCACGGGCGCGGCGGACGGATTTCGGTGTAGCCTGTCGCTTCAGGGGAAACGAGAGTTCCGCAATGAGCATGCGTTGGTTGGCCGGGCTGTTGTGCGCGGCCTTCGCCTGTCAGATGTTCGCAGGCCAGGTGTTCGCGTCCGGTCCCGCACCGGTCGAACACGTGCGTGGCGACATGAAATTCACGACCGGCGCCGAGCCGGCCTTCGTGGCCCGCCGCGAACTGCCCGCGCGCTGGGACGCCGGCGCGCCCGGCGCCGACGACCGCCGCTGGCGCTACTGGCTGTACGACGTGCAGTCCGACCGCCGCGCCGGCCGCGACGTGGTCTACATCGAGCACGTGTTCGAGCCCAGGGCGCCGTCGCTGGTCAGCGAGGCCGGGCGCTTCCAGATCGTGTTCAATCCCGAGTTCCAGACCATGTCGATCCATCGGGTCGAGCTGCTGCGCGACGGCAAGTGGCAGAACCGTCTGCAGCCGGAGAAGATCTCGCTGGCCCGGCGCGAGAGCGAGTTCGAGCAGGACATCACCGACGGCAGCGTCACCGCGCTGATCGTGCTGGAGGACGTGCGCGTCGACGATATCGTGCGGATCAGCTACAGCACCACCGGCAGCAACCCGATCCTCGCCGGACAGACTGCGGACTGGGCGACCCTGGCCTGGCGCAATCCCACCCTGCGCAGCGGCCTGCGCGTGCTCTACGACCCGGGGACGAAGTTCCGCGTGCATCGCGAGAACACCACGGTCGAGCCGCAGGTGCGCCGCGGCGCCGACGCGGTCGAGGTCCAACTGCTGGCGCGCAATCTGCCGGCGACCGTGTTCGAGGAAGGCTATCCGGCCTGGTATCAGCCATTCCCGCTGGTGCAGGTCGCGCCGGAACGGCGCTGGGCCGAGGTCGTCGCCTGGGCGCTGCCGCTGTATCCGGAACACACGGCGCCCTTCGACGCCGATCTGGAACGCAGGATCGGACAGTGGAAGGCGCTGCGCGACCCGCATGCGCGGCTGACCGCGGCGCTGCGCGCGGTGCAGGACGACGTGCGCTATTTCGGCATCGAGATCGGCGACAACACCCATCGCCCGAATCCGCCGGATCTGGTCTGGCAGCGCCGCTACGGCGACTGCAAGGACAAGGTCTATCTGCTGACCACGCTGCTGCGCCGCCTGGGCATCGAGGCGGCCCCGGCGCTGGTCGCCACCGATCGCGGCCGCGCGATCTCCGACTTCGTGCCCAGCGCCTCGGCCTTCAACCATGTGATCGTGCGCGCCCGCATCGGCGCCGAGACGATCTGGGTCGATCCGACCATCGCCCAGCAGGGCGGCGATCCGCGGCTGTTCGATCTCGGCGACTACGGCATGGCGCTGCCGGTGGTGGCCGGCGTCGACGCGCTGCAGTCGGTCGAGCGCCCGGCGAAGGTCGATGCCGGGATCGCCATCGTCGAGCGATTTTCGCCTGCCGCCGACGGCCGCGAGGTCGGCTTCGAGGTCGAGACCGTGTACACCGGCGCCTCGGCCGACTATCAGCGCCGCAACACCCTCAGCCAGCGCGGCGACGAACTGTCGCGCCGCTATTCGGAGTTCTACCGCAAGCGCTACGGCGAGCTGGAGACGCTCGGCGAGCCGCAGATCGAGGACGACCCGGTCGGCAACCGGGTCAGCATCCGCGAGCGCTACCGGCTGAAGTCGCCGTTCGGCAACGAGAGCGCCGGCGTGCGCGCGCTCGATGTCTATGCCGACGCGCTGCAGGAGATCAGCGCGCTGCCGACTTCGGTCGAGCGCAGCGGCCCGCTCGGCTTCGCGCCGCTCGGCCGTTACCGGCACGAGATCGAAGTGCGCCTGCCGGAGCGCTGGAAACCGGTGTTCAGCGACGAGCGCATCGACCGCAGCTCGCCTGCGTTCGGTTTCAGCCGCCGGGTCGAGGTCGCCGAACGCGCGGTGCGTCTGATCTACGAATTCGATGTCGAGCGCACCGAACTGCCGGTGGACAAGGTGCCCGCGCATCTGTCGGTGCTGCGCGAGGTGCGCGACGCGATGTCGGCCAATCTGCGCTTCGCGATCCCGGCCGCGCTGCAGACGCAGCAGCGCGAAGAACGCCTGCGCAACCTGCTGCGCAACGTGATGGACGAGAACAAGCGATGATGCCTGCGATGCCTTTCCGCGGCCGCCACGCGGTCGCGCTGTCCTGCGTGCTGCTGTCCTGTGCGTTTTCGTTCGCGGCGTTCGCCGCCGACAAGGTCGACAAGACCGGCAAGGGCGGCGATGCCGACGCCGAGCCTGTACTGCGCGCCGACGGCCCGCAGGCGGCCACGTCCGAACAGGTCGCCGCCGACCCGGCTGGGGTCTGGGCGCGCTTCCTCGCCAACGCCATGCTCGGCGAGGCCTACGCCGGCTACGATCTGATGGACGAGGTCGGCTACAACCACGAAGCGGTCGATGCCGACGCCTGTCGCGACCGCGCCGGGCGTCTGCGCGAGGCGGTCGCCGCGGTGCCGGTCAGCGTCGCCCTGCACCGGGTCGCGATGATGTGCGCCGACGCGATCGGCGACGAGGCTTGGGCGGAACGCGAAGCGAAAGCCCTGGCCGCGCTCTCGAAACACGCGCTCGCCGCGCACGGCGACGGGGTCTGGCGCGCGCCGATCCGGGTGCTTGCCCCCCGCGACGTGTACGCGCTGCTCGGGATTCTCGGCTACGAATTCCTCTACGAGTACTACCGCAAGCCGCGCGCCCAGCGCTATCTGCCGCTGACCGTGGTCGGCTGGGACGCCGAGGCCAAGGTCGAGCGTCATCTGAACTTCGATTTCATCGACGCCACCTACACCATCAATCGCGCCGACGAATTCTCCGGCTATCCGATCCAGCGCGCGATTCTCGCCGCCGCCTTCCACGACGGCCAGAAAAAGGGCGGCGACCCGATCGGCGCGGACATGGTTGCGGTGCGCGAGGCCTACGCCGATGTCGATCCGGCCAAGCGCGTCGCCGGACTGCGCGAGGGCGGGGCGCACGGCGGCCTGTCCTCGCTGCTGCAGTGGATGGTGTTGTGCGGACGCGACCGGGTGCCCGACTGCGGCGATGGACTGATCGATGCGCTGTTGCCGCTGGCCGAACGCGAGCAGGCGCTGGCGATGACCCTGCTCGCCTTCGCTTACGCCGAGGGCATGGGTATCGCCCGCGATCCGAAAGCGGCCGAGGCGCTGCTCGATGCCGCCGACCGGCGCTGGCATGCGCGTGGTGCGAGCGTGATGTTCGCCAGCCTCGAAGCGCTGGTGCGCAAGGGCGGTATCGGCGCGTTCGCCAGCGCGCGACTGCAGCGCGCGGTCGAGGCCGGACATCCCGATGCCGACGCCCTGCTGCTCTCGCTGCGGCTGCTGGCCGATCCCCGGACCCGGCTGAGCGCGCAGGACATCGCGGTGCTGGAGCGGCCTTCGAGCAACGCCCTCGGCATCGGCCATGCCCTGCTCGTCGAGTACCACACGCTGAACGCCCGGGCCCCGTTGGCGGATACGGCGCGACGGCGCGCGGCCGAAGCCGGCCATGCCGGCTCGCAGCGCGACCTGGCCCTGCGCGCGCTGCGCGAAGGCGGCGAGCGCGCCCCGGCGTCCGCATGGCGACCCGGGCTGGAAGCCGCAGCCCATGGCGGCGATGCGATCGCCATGCGCGCGCTCTCGGCCATCGCCCAGCGCGAAGGCGACTGGAAGGCCGCCGAAGCCTGGTTGCTGGGCGCGGTGGACGACGGCGATGTCGAGGCCCAGTACGACATCGGCAGGCTCTACGAGACCGGGCATCGCGACCTTTCCGGCACGCTCACGGATGCGATCGCCACCTACGAATCGCTGGCCGGCATCCGCGACGACGACGGCAACGAAGCCCGGCGCCGGCTCGCGGCCTTCGCAGCGCAGGGGCGCGGCATGAAGCGCAATCTGCGCCGCGTGCGGACCCTGCTGACGCCCGACGCGGAGCGCGATGTCGTGGAAAGCCAGACCATGCTCGGCGCGCTGCTGCTCAATTACGGCGAAAGCGCCGCCGACTTCGCCGAAGGCGAACGCTGGTTCCAGCGCGCGGTCGCCGCGGGCTTCGACGGCGCGCGCAACGATTACGCCCTGTGGCTGCACGCCCGCGACGACGGCACCACCGAGCACCGACGCCATGGCCTGACGCTGCTGCGCGCGGTCGGGCCGCAGTCGTCGCATTACCGGCCCACGCTCAACAACCTCGCCTGGCTGCTGTGCGTCTCCGCGCATGCCGACACCCGCGACCCGGCCGCCGGCATGACCGTCGCGCGCGAACTCGAGCGCGGCGGAGATCTGCAGCCGTCGTGGCTCGATACCGTCGCCGCCTGTCACGCCGCCAACGGCGACACCGCTGCCGCCCTGCGTCTGCAGCAGCGCGCGATCGACGCCCTGCCCAAGGGCCCCGACGGCAAGCCGCAGGGCGGGCAGGGCATGTTCGACCGGCTCGCGCTGTACCGCGCCGGCAAAGCCTATGTCGAGGGGCACTGAGCGGGACGCGCTTGGATCGGCAATCCGGGGGCTGTGAACGATTGCAGCCCCGGCGCTGCCGGAAACGTCGCGTCGGCGTGCTAGCGTTGGGCGATCAGGAGAGCCCAGCACCATGACCCAGCAGCGCCGCCGCACCAAGATCCTCGCCACCCTCGGCCCCGCCACCGACGCCCCCGGCGTGCTCGATGCGCTGTTGCGCGCGGGTGTCGACGTGGCCCGGCTCAATTTCTCGCACGGCGACCCCTCGGGGCAGATCGCCCGCGCCGAGGCCCTGCGCGCCGCCGCCGAACGGGTCGGCACCGAGGTCGGCATCCTGGTCGATCTGCCCGGCCCCAAGATCCGCATCGAAACCTTCGCCGCCGGCAAGGTCAAACTGCGCGCCGGCGACACCTTCACCCTGATCGCGCGCGCCGATGCGCCGCCGGGCGACGAGACCGCGGTCGGGGTCAGTTATCTCGGCCTGCCGGGCGATGTCGCCACCGGCGACGTGCTGCTGCTCGACGACGGCGTCGTGCAGTTGCAGGTGACCGCGGTCGAAGGCGAGCGCATCGTCACCACCGTGCTCAACGACAGCGAACTGTCCAACCGCAAGGGCCTGAACAAACTCGGCGGCGGCCTGTCGCTGGGCGCGCTGACCGAACGCGACCGCGAATTGATCCAGATCGCCGCGAAGATCGACGCCGACTTCATCGCGGTGAGTTTCTGCCGCAACGCCGAAGACATGCACGAAGCCCGCCGCGTCGCCCGCGCCGCCGGCAGCGACGCTTGGCTGGTGGCCAAGGTCGAGCGCGCCGAGGCGATCGAGAACCTGGTCGAGATCGTCGACGCCAGCGACGTGGTGATGGTCGCGCGCGGCGATCTGGGGGTGGAAATCGGCGACGCCGAGCTGCCCGGCCTGCAGAAGAAAATCATCCGCACCTCGCTCGAACGCAACAAGATCGTCATCACCGCGACCCAGATGCTGCAATCGATGGTGTCCAGCCCGATCCCGACCCGCGCCGAAGTGCTGGACGTCGCCAACGCGGTGATCGACGGCACCGACGCGGTGATGCTGTCGCAGGAATCCGCCGCCGGCATGTATCCGGTGAAGGCGGTCGAGGCGATGGTCCGCATCTGCCTCGGCGCCGAACGCCAGTTCGAACACGACACCGACTTCGAGGACGCCCCGCGCAATCTCGAGCGTGCGGATCAAGCCATTGCGATGGCCGCGATGTTCCTCACCGAACACATCGGGGTCGGCGCGATCGTGGCGATGACCGAATCCGGCGGCACCGCGCGCTTCCTCTCGCGTTTCCGCGGCCGCGCCCCGATCTTCGCCTTCGCCCGCCTCGGCGGCGCCCGCCGGCGCATGGCGCTGATGCGCGACGTGTTCCCGATGGACTACGACAGCCGCGGCGAAACCCCGCGTCAGGCCGCCCGCGGCAGCATCCGCAAACTGGTCGAAGCCGGCCTGCTCGACCCCGGCGACCGCGTGGTCTTCACCAGCGGCGAGCACATGGAAACCCACGGCGCCACCAATACGCTGCGTCTGCTGCAGGTGGGGCAGGACGGGACGGCGGAGGGGTTGGGGGAGTTGTGATCGTGCCGGCTTGATCGCATTGTCGCGATCGCATCGCGTCGATCATGCCGCGGCGATCGCGCCGAGTCGATGACGTAGGGTCTTCTGAAAACATGAGGTTGTCATCCCGAGCCGCAGGCGAGGGACCCGCTTTTCATCGTATTGTGTTTCGTCGCACGATGCGACTTCGATATCGCGACGGGGTCGCTGTGCTCACGGCGCGAGTCAGTTTTTGGCTTCAGGGCAAGCCCGGAATCTTTTCCTCGCTGGCGCGCGGGTGACTTTCTTTTTGAAAAGAAAGTCACCAAAGAAAACACCAAGGTCCAATTCAAATCTGCCGCCGGATGCGTGGCCGGGATTTTTCGACAAGACGTCCCTGTCTTGTCGAAAAACGACGGACGTCCTGTCCGTCGCCCTCCGGGTCTCCGATCTCGGGATGGGTCGCGGGCCTTTAACTGGCGTCGCTACGAATCGGCTTGCCTCGATTTCGACTCCGGACGTAGACTCGAAGAGCGCATCGGTCCGACAGGGGGCGGGCATGTGGCTCAAGGACGATCTGGAGCAATTCAAGCAGAACTGGAAGCAGTCGCCCTGGTGGGTGCGACTGTGGATGGTGGTTTCGCTGTTTCTGGCGGTCAGCTCATTCGCTTCGCTTGCGGAAACCTTCGCGAACTGGAAAGGGTTCTTTCTGGATGCGATCGAATTCTATCGCAGTTGGATCAGCGGTCCTTTGCGTGATTTCGCGGCTGCCTATGGTCTGCGTTATACATCGCAAAGAGCGGACTATTTGGTGCTATACGCGATCGTCATGTCGACTTGTATTCGCGCTCTTGCGATTGATATGGACTGGAGCAATAGGGTTGAAAAGCGGTCATTCTGGCTCATGGTTTCGTTTTTGATCGGGACCTTATGCTATGCAGCCTACGTGTCCGTGAATACGAGCCATCCACTGCCGGCCAGGGCAGTTCTGATCACGTATGCCGGATTTTTTTTCCTGTCTGCCATTTGGGCGAAGCAGGCAAAGTTTGCCAGATTGATACTAATTCAAGCCGGTTTGCTCATTGTGGTGGTCGGCGTCCTCGGCGCAATCAGTACCGGGTTGTCCGCAAGCCCCTGATCGTGCAGGCACGGGTTCGTCACCCATCCCGGGTCGGCAGTGTTTTGTATCCGAGTGCAACATGCGTTTGTCCAACAGCCGTTTCCTTGCCCGAATGGCGCTGCTTTTGCTGTTCCTCTCCTCGATCTGTACAGGAGTCGCCATGGCTAATCAGCCCCCGCAGGACCGCTACACCGAAGGCCAGGTCTGGACCTTCCACCCCCGCCCCGGCGAAGACGGCGCGACGCTGTTGATCAACCGTGTCGAGTCGCATCCGAAGCTGGGCGAGATCTTCCACATCAGCGTGTTCGGGGTGCGGTTGGACAATCCGGTGGTGCCGGGCGCGGTCATCACCGATCTGCCGCATTTCCCGGTGTCGCGCGAGACGTTGGACAAGAGTTGTCTGGAACTGCAGGGCACCCGTGCGCCGAATCCGGAGTATCTGCCGGGTTACGACCAGTGGCGCGAAGCCTTCGATGCCGGCAAGGCCGGGGTGTTCGATATCCCGGTGTCGGAGATCGTGGACGTCGTGCAGCAGGCGATCGCGCGGCATCGCGCGAATTGAAGGCGGTGCGCCGCCCGCCCGGGCGCGAGTGCGCGCGGGCGACTTGCCCCGCCGTGATGCGCGCCCCAGAATGGCGAGCGGTTGGCTTCGGCCCTGCGCCTTTTTTGCCGGGCGCCAGCATCGCCATCCAAGGGAGAACGCAATGATCGTTTTCGTGTTTCCGGGCCAGGGCTCGCAGAAGCGCGGGATGGGCCTGGGCCTGTTCGACGAGGTGCGCGAGTACGCCGAGGTCGAGCGCGAGGTCGACGCGATCGTCGGCTATTCGATGCGCGCGCTGTGCCTGGAGGACGCCGACAACCGGCTCAAGGAGACGCAGTACACCCAGCCCGCCCTGTACGTGGTCAACGCCCTGCATTACTACAAGACAGTCGCGGAAGGTGCGCGCCCGGACTTCGCCGCCGGTCACAGCCTCGGCGAATACAACGCGTTGCTCGCTGCCGGCGTGTTCGACTTCCTCACCGGCCTGCGTCTGGTCAAGAAGCGCGGCGAGCTGATGTCGCAGGCGCGCGACGGCGGCATGGCCGCGGTGATCGGTCTGGAGGCCGATACGATCGCCGCGGTGCTGCGCGACAATGGCCTGGACGGCATCGACGTCGCCAATTTCAATTCGCCGACGCAGACGGTGGTGTCCGGCCCGGTCGACGAGATCCAGCGCGCGGGGCCGCTGTTCCAGGCCGCCGGGGCGCGCATGTGCATGCCGCTGCCGGTCAGCGCCGCGTTCCATTCGCGCTACATGGCGCCGGCGGCGCGCGAGTTCGCCGATTTCCTTGCGCCGATGACCTTCGCGGCGCCGCGATTGCCGGTGATCGCCAACGTCACCGCCGAGCCATATCCGGTCAAGGACGCTCCGGCCGAAGACGCGTCCGAGGCGGCGAAGGCGCTGCTGGTGCGCCAGATCACCGGCTCGGTGCAATGGGTGCGCAGCGTGCGCCGGCTCGTCGCCGACGGGGTCGACACCTTCACCGAGATCGGCCCGGGCAACGTGCTGACCCGGCTGGTCCAGCAGATCCGGCAGGCGGGCTGACGCGGCTGCGATGAATTCGTATGCAGCGACCTGGCGAACGATCGCCGGATCGCATGCAAGTGCTTGATCGAAAAAGGGCTTTCCGGCTCGCCGGGCGGGGTATAATGGCGGACTTTCCCGCCGCCCCGTCCAGGACCCCCAATGAGCATCGAAGAGCTGCACGACATCGCCCGCGCCATGGTCGCGCCGGGCAAGGGCATCATCGCCATCGACGAATCGACCGCGACCATCGCCAAGCGTTTCGCCGGCGTCGGCATCGAGAACACCGAGGAAAACCGCCGCGCCTATCGCGAGCTGTTGCTGACCGCTCCGAAGCTCAACGAGCATATCTCCGGCGCGATCCTGTTCGACGAGACCATCCGCCAGTCCACCCGCGACGGCGTGCCGTTCACCAAGGTGATGATGGACAACGGCATCATCCCGGGCATCAAGGTCGACAAGGGCACGCATCCGCTGGCCGGCTGCCCGGGCGAACTGATCACCGAAGGCCTCGACGGTCTGCGCGCGCGCCTGCAGGAATACGCCGCGCTCGGCGCGCGGTTCGCCAAGTGGCGTGCGGTCATCACCATCAACGACGACGATGGTCTGCCGACCAACACCTGCATCGAAGCCAACGCCCACGCGCTCGCGCGCTACGCCGCGCTGTGCCAGGAATGCGGTCTGGTGCCGATGGTCGAGCCGGAAGTGCTGATGGACGGCGCCCACGACATCGACGAGTGCTACAGCGTCACCGAAGCGACCCTGCGCGCGCTGTTCTCGGCCCTGCACCTGTTCGACGTGGACCTCACCGGCACGATCCTGAAGGCCTCGATGGTCGTGTCCGGCAAGGACTGCCCGGAGCAGGCCTCGGTCGAGGAAGTCGCCGAAGCGACCCTGACCTGCCTCAAGTCCACGGTTCCGGCGATCCTCACCGGCATCGTGTTCCTCTCGGGCGGGCAGAGCGATCGCGACGCCACCGCGCATCTCAACGCGATGAACCAATACGAGAGCCCGTGGCCGCTGTCGTTCTCCTACGGCCGCGCGATGCAGTCGGCGGCGCTGAAGATCTGGTCGCAGGATCTGGCCGGCAACTACGCGAAGGCCCAGGAAACGGTCTACGCCCGCGCCCGCGAGAACGGTCTGGCCGCGCTGGGCGAGTGGGAGGGGTGAGCCGACGCGCCTGCGCGGCACTGCCGCGCGCGTCGGCGAACGCCCCGCCCGCAACGCACCTGCGACTGCGGTGGAAACGATGCTGCGCTGGTGGCTTGCGAACGTGATGCGACGGTGTTGCCGCGCGTTTCGATCGCATGCGGGCCGGGCGATCCGAAGCCCGCCACATCGCGCCATGGATGGCATCGAAAGATCGCGAACGCCGGCCTCGTGCCGGCGTTCGTCGTTTGTGGGGCGGTTCGAACTGTCCTGTTGAATTCATTCAGGAAAGGCGAGCCATCGTGCCCGGGGGCATTGACTTGAATGGCGCTTGCCTGTGTCGACGCGAGATCCGTAACGATGCGCCATCCGGAATCGTAGACCCGGAGGGCGACGGACAGGAGGTCCGTCGTTTTTCGACAAGACAAGGATGTCTTGTCGAAAAATCCCGATCACACTGCCGATGGCAGATTTGAATTGGACATTAAATGATTTCTTTGGTTACTTTCCTTACGTTAAAGAAAGTAACCCGCGCTCCAGCGCGGAAAAGATTCCAGGCTTTCGGGAGAACGCATGATGCGCTCGCGTCGTTAGCACATCGCGCCGGCGGCGACATCGAATGTTGGTCGTGATGCGAGGCACAAAGCACCGAAAAGCAGATCCCTCGCCTGCGGCTCGGGATGACAGCGGCATTTCATCGATGCGGTCCATCGAGCCCGGACCGCGAATCATGCCGGCGTTGCGAGATACCACTCAATCCACCACCCCCGACGCCTGCCCGCGCCGCAGCGACGACTCCGCCATCCTCCGGTCGACCATGTCCAGACCGACGTCCGACAGGGTCTTGAGCGCGGTGAACAGGATCAGCATGCCCGCGCCGTCGCTGGCCTGGGCGCCGAACAGCACCGCCAGGTGCATCGGCACGATGCGCAGGTAGGGCGTGGCCATCAGATGTCCCAGATTCGGCCGGCCGCGCACATCCGCCGCGTGCTGCGCCGCGTAGGTGGCGCGCTGCGAAAACACGAAGGAGAGCCCGCAGCCGAGCAGGGCGAGCATGTCCCACGGCCCGAAGACCGCATGCGAGGACAGCAGGAAGATCAGATAGCCGACGTGGAAGAACCCGTAGTGGAAGGCGAAGAAGTTCGCGGTCGAGCGCTTGCCTTCGTCGGTTTCCGGCACCGGTCGGCCGCCGGAGGTGAAACCGCGGGTGGTGAACCGATCGAGGTTGAGCATGCGCTTGCGCGCGTACCAGCCGATGATCACGCTCTGGATCCAGTACGGCCACAGCAGCCAGGACGGCGACCAGTCGAAGATCAACGCGAGCGCCAGGGTCGCGGCGTTGGCGAGCAGCAGATTGCGGATCGAAGGCGCCATCGTTTCCCCTGCGATGTCGAAACGCACCGTTTCGGATGGTCGCATGGCCCCTGCCGAAGGTCACGCCCCGGTCTAGGCCGAAGGTCATGGATGGCTGCGGAAAATCCGGATTTCGGGTCGTTTGCGGCCGTTTCGGCCGCCGTCCGCCTGGCGGGAAGCGTCGTGCAACATGCCTGCGACTGCGGTCGTCGCGGCCCTGCATCCGTGCTGCCGCTACAATCGTCGAGGATCAGAGGACACCTCTTCCAATGCCCAGATTCCGATCCATGTCGTTCCGGCTTCCGTTCTCCGGGGCAGCGCGCGCGCCGCGCCGTCCTTCGGCTCCGCTGCGACGCCGCATCTGCACCGCGGGTGCGTTGTCGGCGGCGCTGTTGCTCGCCGGCTGCGGCGGCGATGCGCCGTCCTCCGGTGGCGGTCCGGGCGGGCGCGGCGGACCGGGCGGCGGGCCCGGCGGCGATCGGCCGATTCCGGTCACCACCGTGCGCCTGCAGCCGGAGACCTTTTCCGAGCGCATCGCCGCGATCGGCACGGTCAAGGCGCGCGAGTCGATCACCGTCACCGCCAAGGTCAGCGAACTGGTGGAGCAGGTGCATTTCGACAGCGGCGACGAAGTCCGCGCCGGCGCGCCGCTGATCACCCTGTCCGACCGGCAGCAGCGCGCCGCGCTGAGCGAGGCCCAGGCCGCGGCCGACGAGGCCGAGCGCCTGTATCGCCGCCAGAGCGAACTGGCGCAGCAGCAGTTGATCGCGCGCTCGCAACTGGACACCCAGCGCGCGACCCGCGACGCCGCCAACGCGCGGGTCGCGCAGATCCGCGCGCAACTGGCCGACCGGGTGATCCGCGCGCCGTTCCCCGGTGTTCTCGGCCTGCGCCAGGTCAGCCCGGGCGCGCTGATCACGCCCGGGATCGCGATCGCCACCCTCGACGATATCTCCGCGGTGTTCGTCGATTTCTCGCTGCCGGAAGCGCAGTTGTC
>JBIJAD010000080.1:0-12819 GCA_044345955.1 Lysobacteraceae bacterium | reverse complement strand
ACGCGGCGATGCACCCGCTGGAAACGATGAACACCCACGACAAGGCGATGGCCTGGCTGCGCGCACATCAACCGCGCGTCGCCGAGGCCCTGGATCGCCCGGAACATCGGCTGCAGGATTTCCTGTTCCTGCGCCATTTCTCGCACGGCTGCCGACAGGTCTTCAGCGGCGACCGCTGGGCGTTGACCGGCGAGGCCGGCGTCTTCCTCGACCCGTTCTATTCCCCGGGCAGCGACTTCATCGCGATCGCCAACACCCTGATCTGCGATCTGATCGCCAAGGACCGCGCCGGACAGCCGTTCGCGCCCTACGCCGAGATCTTCCAGCAACTGTATTTCGGCTTCTTCGAGAACACGATGACGCTGTACCGCGGCCAGTACCCGCTGTTCGGCGATGCCCAGGTGATGCCGGTGAAGGTGATCTGGGACTACACCTACTACTGGGCGCTGCTCG
Source organism: Lysobacteraceae bacterium (assembly GCA_044345955.1). Classification (GTDB taxonomy): domain Bacteria; phylum Pseudomonadota; class Gammaproteobacteria; order Xanthomonadales; family Xanthomonadaceae; genus Lysobacter_I. Next base: position 12,366 of record JBIJAD010000080.1, on the reverse strand, counting down.
CACCGCTGGTCTGCGGCGGCAAACTCACCGAGGTCTCGCTGCTGGGCCGCCTGCGCCCGCAGTTCGAACGCGGGCGCGCGCTGAATCTGGCGATGCAGGCCCTGCTGCGCGCCTGGGGCGACGCCAACCGCGCCGCCGGCCTGCCCGACGCGGCGACGCTCGACGGCCGTCTGCTCGATCAGTTCGGCATCGACTGGTTCCACGAGATGAACCGCGCCCTGCACGACACACTCGACAACCCCACGTTCGCGCAGCGCATCCGCGACAACGTCGCGCGCATGGACTGGCTGGCGGCGGAAATCCTGCAGCGGACACGGGCGGCGCATCCCGACCTTGACGATTGCGGGTTGGCGGCGTTGCTCGCCGATGCGCCTGCGGCGACGACCTCACTCGCGCCGATCTGGTACGCGGCGGCGTAAGCTGCGGCCCGGTGCGTCGAGCCGGCAGCTCCGACGAACGGATGCCGATCATGAGGTTGTCATCCCGAGCCGGAGGGACCTGCTTGCGCTTCTGATTTCGGCGATTGCTGTCGATCTCGACGCACGATGAACCACCGCGCATCGTTCCGCCGCAACGCACTCCCTGCGTCGCCCTGCCTGCGATGCGGGGAATGCCCGGAATCTTTTCCGCGCTGGAGCGCGGGCCACTTTCTTTTTGAAAAGAAAGTGGCCAAAGAAAACACTCAGGTCCAATTCAAATCTGCCGCCGGACCCGTGACCGGGATTTTTCGACAAGACATCCTTGTCTTGTCGAAAAACGACGGACTTCCTGTCCGTCGCCCTCCGGGTCTTCGATTTCATACCAAGTCGCGTTCCCTGAACGCGCCTGACAACTAGTACACAGCAAATTTTTGTTCATAGCCCCTGTATTTTTTAGCGAGCCTGTCGAGGCCTTCCGACTCTTCGCTAGCAAATATCCAATTTCTTGCAGCTCTCGCAACTCTTGCGTTTAGCATTTTAACTTGCTGCCGAGAAGCGTCGATTTCGCGATGACGTTGTCCTTTCGCCTGAGGCGTACAGACGATTGCAAGGTGTTTAGTCAACGGCATCATGACTTCGGAATCAGCATTTGCTGGAGCAGTTCCCCGCCATGTCACGGGATTATCGGAAGTAATAAAAAAAACGCTTTCCGGAGCGCGAATGAAGATCCACTCTTTCGGAAAGATGGAATTTGCAATCTGGCCAGCACTTTCGATCATATGATCGAGCGTCACCCACTCCGGGGCTTCGACGATGACTTCTGGGGCCGGCCCTTCTCCAGTCCACATTTGAGAACTTAGGATTTCCGCATATTCCTGACCGATTTGCGGGTAAAGGTCGCGAAGGCCACCCCTAAAACTTGGGACTCGGGTTAGCGATATTCCGATGAAAGTAGCAAGAAGTGCTCTCTGTTTATCAGTCAACTCAATACTGCCATCTGAGTCATTGTCTAGACGAGATATTAGCTCTATTGCCTTTGTTTCAATGACTTCATTAAGTCCTTTCTCAAGCCTGTCGCTATCGACGGTTCCATCGTCCCTCTCCTGCGCGTAGTACTGCGAAAGCCAAGGAATACTTTTTACGGATTTACAAACTGGCGCTCTCCCGGGCCGTTTGTCGTAGACCCATACGAACTGCCGCCCCCGCTTCGGACAGGAAAATCCGCGAAGGTAGCCTTGTGCAACGAAGTGATGGCGATTCGACGGCATATCTGCAGCCCCTCAACTCATCCCGCCATCCACCCCGATCACCTGGCCGTTGACGTAGGCGGCGCCGTCGCTGCACAGGAAGGCGACCACCGCCGCGACTTCCTCCGGCGTGCCGGCGCGGGCTGCGGGCACCATCTGCCTGATCTGCTCGGGCGAGAAAGCGTCCTTCGCCATGCTGCCGGCGATCACGCCGGGCGCCACGACATTCGCGGTGATGCCGCGGCTGGCCATTTCGCGGGCCAGGGATTTGGTCGCGCCGTGCAGGGCGGCCTTGGCTGCGGCGTAGTTGGTCTGGCCGCGGTTGCCGAGCACGGCGGCGACCGAGGACACGCTGACGATCCGGCCCCAGCGGGTGCGCGCCATCGGCAGCAACAGCGGCTGCGTCACGTGAAAGAAGCCGTGCAGCGATACGTCGATCACCCGCTTCCATTTGTCCTCGGACATGCCGGCCATCGGTGCGTCGTCGTGGATGCCGGCGTTGTTGACCACGATCTGGATCGGGCCGGCGTCGAGCAGCGCCGTCAGCGCCTCGCGCGTGGCGTCGCCGTCGGCGACATCGAAAGCGACTGCCTCGGCCGAGCCGCCGGACGCGAGAATCTCATCGCGCACCGCTTCGGCGCGGGCGAGGTTGCCGTTGGCGTGCACGATCACATGTGCGCCGTTCGCGGCCAGCGCGCGGCAGATCGCGCCGCCGAGGTCGCCGCTGCCGCCGGTGACGAGGGCGCGGCGTGGGTTGGATGTGTTCATGCGTTCACCTCGGATGGGGGACGTCTGCGTCCCGGCTGTTGTCGAACTTGCACATCGCGTTGATCGCACCGGAAAGATGGTCGTGGGTATCGGCTTCGATCCATGCGATGGTCGGCGGAATGAAGGAACAGACATCGACGAAGAAACTCATCGACAGGAACAGGTAATGCACCGGATTCTCACCGCCACCGCGCATTCGGTTGTCCGAAAACGATCGCAGCCAGTCGGAGTCCTCGACCACCAGCAGCGGGTAACCGCCTTTGTCCGGCGGAATCTGCGGCAGCTCGGCATCGCCGTCTTCGAGAGGATGGGCGAACTCCTCGTGAATCGTCAGTGCATGAATCTGCCGGAACACCACCCGCAGCAGTCCGCAGCGGCCGTTGAGCAGCAGCACGGTCGCCCCATCACCCAGCGACCCCACCGAAATGCCGTTGAACGGCTCGGCGATGCGCGGGTCCCGGTTCAGTGCTCTGAATGTCTGGGCCATGATGTCCTCCCGTCGCCAACGCTCACGCCTGCAACATCACCGCCGCCCGCCCCTCGGCGAGCAGCGTGCCGGCGTGGAAGATCCGGAAGACGTACTGCTGCGTGGTGTCGCTGTCGGCCAGCAGCTCGGCCTCGCCTTCGAGATCGCCGGGCAGGTCGTCGATGCGGTCGATGTGCAGACGCACGTCGCGCAGGGCGACCAGAAAACCGACCTTCGGCGCGCCGCCGGCCGCGGCGCCGCGCAGGCCGCCGTGCACCGCCATCGCCTGCGCGCCGTATTCGCACAGATGCACCGCGCGCAGGCGATCGTCGCTGCGCAGCGGGTGCGCGGGATCGCGATGGCCGGCGCTGCGCAGGCGGATGCTGCGGTCGTCGTGATCCAGCACCGCATCCCACAGGCACATCACGCCCTGGTGGGGGATCATGCGCTGGATCGCATCGCGGTCGATCATGTGTCCTTGCTCCTGTGGGAGCGGCGCAAGCCGCGACGGACTGTGGAAAGATCAGTCATGGCCTGTCGCGCCTTCCGGCGCTCCCACAACAGCAGCCGTCGGATGCCGCGCGACGTGCCGGGACACCAGCAGCGCCAGCGCGAAATTGCCGATCACGCCGATCGTGACGGTGACGCCGATCGCGCGCAGCACCGGGATGCTCGACAGCGCGAGCAGGAAGAACACCAGCAGGGTCAGCAGGCTGCAGACGATCAGCGCATGCAGTGTGCGCAACTGATCGGCGCGATCGTCGCCAGCGTGCTCGAAGAACAGCGCGTAGTCGAGACCGAGGCCGGCGGCGAGGATCAACGCGACCAGATGGAACAGGGTCAGCTCGACCCCGAAGCCGCGCAGCGCGGCGAGGATCAGCAGCGTGGTCAGCGTCATCGGCAGCAGCACGCGCAGCGCCCGGCGCGGCGCGCGCAGCGCCAGCCACACGGTCGCCGCCAGCAGCAGCGCGGCGATCCCCAGCGCGAACAGCACCCGCTCGCGATAGGCCACGACCAGCGATTCGGAGGCGGTTTTCAGATCGAGTAGTTCGACGCCGGCAATACCGGACACCGCCGCCGCGACCCGCGTCGGGTCGTCGAGCCCGGTCATCGACACCAGCGCGATCGCCTGTTCGGGGTGTTCGACCAGCAGACCACCGAGCCGGGTCGCCAGCGGCGTACCGGCGAGATCGCGCGGTGTGAGCGGCGGCGCCGTGCGCGCACGCTCGACATCGACAAGGAAGTCATCGAACGCATCGGCGCGGAACGGCGTGGGCGCGACCGCGGCATCCAGCGCGGCGCGCAGCGCGTCCGGTGCCGGCAACTGCGCCTGACGCGCGCGCTGGATGGCGGCGCTGGGCAGCACCTTCGCGGCGCTGTCGTAGCCGGCGATCGCGCCCTCGGCGATCAGCGCATCGAGCTTCGGCTGCAGGGTCTCGGCCGCACGCAGCGCCGTCTCGGCATCGCCGGCGCGCACCGCCAGCAGCCAGCGCACGTCGGGCGCGCCCAGTTCCGCACGCAGTTGCGCATCGCGCGCGAGCGCGTCCGCGGGCACCGGAGTCAGTTTCGACAGGTCGTTCTGCCAGAACGGGCCCGGCGCGAACGCGGCGATGCCCGCGCACAGCGCGGCGAACACCAGCAGCACCGCCGCGCCCGGACGCGGCACCCGCGCCACCGCCGTCCACAGCCGCGCCAGCCGCGGCGATTCGGCCGGGTCCTGCGGATCGGGATCGATCAGCGCCGGCAGCAGGAAGCGCGTGCTCAGCGCGGCCACACCGAGCCCGGCGATCGTGAACACCGCGAGCTGCTGCAGGCCGTCGACGCCGGAAAACAGGAAGGTCAGATAGGCGATGCAGGTGGAGGCGACGCCGGTCGCCAGCGTCGGCCACAACGATCGCGCATTGGCCCACGGCGAGACGCCGGCGCGCTGATGACTGAACAGATGGATCGGATAGTCCTGTACCACGCCGATCAGGGTGAAACCGAAGGCGACGGTGATGCCGTGCACACCGTCGAACAGCAACGCCACCGCGCCGAGTCCGGCGAGCCCCGCGCTGGCCAGCGGCAGCACCCCGAACAGCGGCGTGCGCCAGCGCCGGTAGGCCACGAACAGCAGCAGCAGCACGCCGATGCCGTCGATCATGCCGATCCGCTGCGCCTCGCGTTCGGTGCGGCCGCCGATCTCGACCGAGAACGCGCCCGGACCGGTCAGCAGCATGCGCGTGCCGCTGTCGCCGCGCGCGGCGGCGAACGCGGCCTCGATCGCCGCGACGGCGGCCTGCTGCCCGGTGGGATCGAAGCCGGCGGCACGGGTCTCGATCGCCAGCAGCGCCTCGCGTCCGGCGCGGTCGAACCACACGCCGTGCAACCGCTGCGGCGACAGCGCGGACTGCAGCGCCTCGGCCACGCGCAGGGTTTCCAGGGTGGGATCGGCCGGCAGCAGCGGTTCGATCAGCGCCGCTGCCGGCGAGCCCAGATCCTGCACGCGTCCGTCCAGCTCCTCGCGCAGCAGGGTGACGTCCATGGGCTGCGTATCGAAGCGCGGCGACATCAGATAACGATACGGGCGCAGGCGTTCGGGGATCGCCGCCAGCGGATCGCCGCCGCCGTTGGCGACGAACACGAAGCGCGGGTCGCCGGCCAGCGCATCGGCGACCGCCTGCGACTGCGCGGCCAAGGTTTCGGGATCGGCCCCGGAGATCGCCATCAGCAGCAACCGCGAACCGGGACCTTCGCCGAGTTCGTCGAGCAGGAGTTTCTGCGCGGGGGTTTGGGCGGAGGGCATGAACTTTCTCAAGTCCCCGCTCAATTCCAACCGCTGCGAGACGAAGAATCCCACCGCGATCAACACGATCAGCCACATTACCGCCAGCGCGGTTCTCGTGGTCGCGTTCATGCCGGCTCTCTCTTTGTCACCCCGAACCGAAGATGAGGGACCTGCTTTTCGACGGACATCTGCAAGACATCAAGACAGGTCCCTCGCTGCGCTCGGGATGACCGCGAATGGCGCCGATGGAAAATCACCGCGCCCCCGTCCGGCACAGCGCCTCCAGCGCGCGCGGGTCGCTGTCGGGTTTCGCCGCCAGCGCGGCACTGGCCAGCAGCGTGCGCTGCAGATCGCCCTTGACCGGACGGGTCTCGATGCAGCGCAGCTCCGCGCCCTGACCGTGGAGCACGATCTCGCGCACGCGCGCGGCGAGCGCCTTGTCGCGCGGGGTGAGCGTCAGCGTCCAGCGCGTGCGCGTGCCCTGCGCGAGCAGCGCGTAGTTGCGTTCGATCCCGGCGCGGTCTCCCGCGAGCAGGGCGCCGAAGCTGCCCTGCAGTCCCGCCAGTTCCGGCACCCGCGACAGCGCGAAGCGACGCGGCGGTTTGCCGGCGCGCGCGATCACCGCTTGGCCGGCGCGCAGGGTGGTGGTCTCGCGATACGGCGTGCGCACTTCGCGTACCAGCGTGTCGGCATCGGGGCGACGGTATTCGCCGACCAGACGCAGCGGCGTCTTCAGCAGCGCCGAACCGCGCACTTCGACGAAGTCGGTGCGCATCGGCGCCGGTCGCGCCAGCGCCTGCAGGATCCAGCCGCTGTCCACCGCCTGGGCGACCGCCGGCGTCGCGGTCATCATCGCGGTCATCATCGCGGTCATCCACGCGACCAGCGCCAGCAGACTAGCGGGAAGACGGCGCGACATCGGCTTGCTCATGGCGTCGCGGCTCCTCGGCCGCCCAGAAATCGTAGAAATTGAACCAGTTGTACGGTGCGCTGCGCGCCACCGCTTCCAACCGTGCGGCGTAGCGGCGGATCAGCCCGGCGATGGCCTCGGCACGCTGCGCCCGCGGCGCGGCGATGCCGTCGCTGAAATCCTCGAACGACAGGGTATAGCGGTTGCCGCCCCGATACAGGCCGAAGCCGAGCACCACCGGTGCGCGCAGCGCGGCGGCGATCTGCCAGGGCGCAGTCGGGAACGGCGCGTCTTCGCCGAAGAACGGCGCGCGCACGGTCTGCCCGTCCGGATGCGCGCGATCGACCAGCAGCGCGACCATCGCCCCGGCCTGCACCGCCTGCTGGATCTCCAGCATCAGCCCCGGGCCGTCCTGGCCGGCGTCGATCACGGTCGCCGCGATCTGCGGATTGAGCGCGTCCAGCAGTTCGGTCAAGGCCTGGTTGTGGGCCTTGTCCAGCACCACCCGCACGGTGTACTCGGGCCGCTGCAGCGACAGCACGCGCAGGACCTCGAAACTGCCCAGATGCGAGCCGAACAGCAGCATGCCGCGGCCGTCGTCGAGATACTTGTGCAGATGCTCCAGGCCCTCGACCTCGACCCGGAAGCGACGCATGCGCTCGCCCAGCAGGAACACCCGGTCGAGAATGGTCGCGGCGAAGCAGTGGATGTGGCGGACGACATCGAGCAGCCCGGCCGGGCGATCGAACACCCGACTCAGCCAGGCCCGGGAGGCGGCGCGTTCGGGCGCGCGCCGCAGGAGGAAATACAGGGTGATCGGCAGCAGCAGCAGGCGCCCGATGCCGCGCCCGCCGTAGCGGCCGATGCCGCGGATCAGCCACAGCGCGAAACGACTGCCGCCCTCCGGCCGCGATTTCCATTGCGTGCTCATGCGCCGCGCCTCATCGGGCCAGAACCTCGCCGGACGCGATCGGCGCATCGTCGCGCAGCACCCGGAACTTCCAGCGCGGCGCTTCGCCTGCGACGGGCTCCAGCAAGATCGTCGCGGTTTCGCCCGGCAGCAGCGGCCGCACGAACTTCACCTGCGGCCACTGCAGGGCGACGCAGGGGCCGTGCGCGCGTTCGATCGCCGCCAGGACGTGGTCGAGGATCACCACGCCGGGCACCACCGGGCGTCCCGGGAAATGTCCCGGCAGACAGGGATGATCGTGGGCGACGACGAAGCGCTCCGCGGTCATGCCGCGCGCTCCCGCTCGGCGGCCTCGTACATCGTGCCCTCGTACATCGTGCCGTCTAGCATCGCCGCGATCGCGCTGCGCGCCGCCTCGGCCAGGGCCTTCGGGTCGGCATCCGCGGCGCTCAGCGGCGTGCCGAAGCGCAGCGCGATCGTGCCCGGACGCACCCGGAACAGCCCGCGCGGCGGCAGCACCGCGCCGGCGCCGTGGATCGCGACCGGCACCACCGGCACGCCGGCGCCGATCGCGGCGCGGAACGCGCCACTGCGGAACGGCGCGACCCGCCCGTCGAGACTGCGCGTGCCTTCCGGGAACACGCACAGGCAGGCGCCCGCCTGCAGCAGCGGCACGCTGTCGCGCAGCATCGCCTCGCCGGCGCCGCGACGCTCGCGCTGCACGAACACCATGCCCATCGCGCGTGTGTAGGCGCCGAGGAACGGCACCCGGCCCAGTTCGCTCTTGATCACGAAGCGCAACGGCACCGGCACCGCGCGGAACAGCGCGCAGATATCGATCATCGACTGATGATTGGCGACGATCACGCAGGGTCGCGACCAGTCGATCGCCTCGATGCCGTGCACGCGCAGGTGCGCACCGGCGCCGCGCAGCAGGCCCGGCGCCCAAAGCCGCGAGGCCATCCGCAGTGGCGCAGCGGCGCTGCCGCGCAGCAGCAGCACCAGCAGCGCCGCGCTGATGCAGCCGGCGGTCCACAGCAGGGTGTAGGCGAGCTGCAGCAGATTCCACAGCGCCCACAACGTGCGTCGCGACGCCGGTTCGGTGCGCGACGCGCGCGCCGACGGGAAGACGAGACGATCGTCCGTCGGTGCGCTCATCGGAAGAAATCCCGCCAGAAACCCGGCCCCAGCGCGACCATCCGCCGGGCGAAGTCGAACGCATTGCGATACGGACGCACCGGGAACACGCGTTTGCGCCACTGGAATTCCACCACCGCGAAACCCAGCAACAGGCCGTAGTTGCCCACGTTGGCGATCAGCGACCACTGCGCATGGCTGACGGTCAACCGCGCGGCCACATCCAGTCGCGCCAGCACGCCATCGGGCACCGCGATCAGCGCCAGGATCAGATTCAGCGCGGTCAAGACGGCCAGCAGCAGGGCCCAAGCCAGGGTCAGGCCGCGGGCGTAGCGCGCATGCGCCGGCGGCAGGGTGTCGGGGGCAAGGCCATGGATCGCGGCAATGGGCTTCGCGATCAGCGGCGTGCGCCCGGGTCGCAGGCTGCGGAGGAAACAGGCGCCGATCAGCGCGGTGAACAGCGGCGGCACCAGCAGCAGCGGCAGCAGCGCATGCGGCGAGCGCGCCAGCGCGACCAGCCCGGCGCCGCCGGCGACCAGCAGCAGCCAGGCGCGCAGACGGCCGCGCAGCACGCCCTCGATCAGGAACAGCAGCAGCAGATCGGCCAGCGCCAGCGCCGCGAGGGTCGGCGAATGGCGCACGCCCGCGAAATGGGCCAGCGGCAGATAGGCCGCCAGCAGCAGCAGCCGCAGGATCGCGATCACACCGTCCGATGCTGTTCGATGTGGGCCGAGAGCGCGCGCAGCGAAGCGAAGATGCGTCGGTTGTCGTCGTTGTCGGAACGCAACTGGAAGCCGTATTTCTTGCTGATCGCCAGGGCCAGTTCCAGGGCGTCGATCGAGTCCAGACCGAGGCCGGCGCCGAACAGCGGGGCTTCGGGGTCGATCCCGGCGGGGTCCACCCCGTCGAGGTTCAGGCTTTCGACCAGCAATTCCGCCAGTTCGCGTTCGGCGGCAGTCAGTTCGGACATGATTCGGTACCCGGATGGCGGAACAGGATGCTGAAGGGAGCGGATGAGGCGGCGCGTGCAGGATGCCGACCCCGGCGCGCGAGCGTCGCACGGGATCGGGAGACGGAAGGCGCGCCGGCGGAGGGGGCCGCCCGGTGGGGGGCAAGGGCGGGGCGCCGCGCGGTATGATGCCAGTCTCAGACCGCGACAAGAAGAGCATGACGTCCCACCACGGCGGGAATCACAGGGGGAAGGAGTCCGCAGCAGCCACGACTGCCACGCCGCGCACGGCCGGGCCGGGCGCGACCTGCCCCATGCTGCCGCATCCTGCGGAGGCTTCGCCGGCATGAGCCGTCCCCTGCGCCACACCGATACGGGCCCCGCGCTCGCGGTCGACTATGTCCAGGCCGCGGACCCCGCGTCCCTGCTCGATGACCACACCCTCGCGGTGTTCGGCTTCGGGACCGATGCCCCCGAATCGGCCGACCCGCGCTACCTGCGCGTGCCCCTGCAGCCCTGGGGTGCGGCCACCTTCGAACGCTGGCGCTGCGCCGGCCCGGTCGATCACGGAATCGAAGGCGATGCGGAGCAAGGCCTGGTGCGCTGGTCCAGTGACGGCCAGTTGACCTTCGGCGCGATCGAGATCGACGAGCCCGCGGGAGAACACCCCGACCACAGCGACATCTGCGACGCCGCCGAACGCGCCTATCGCCGGATCGTGCGCTTCGTCTCCGGCAGCCGCACGCCGCACCTGCTTCGGATCTGGAACTACCTCGACGCCATCACCCTCGGCGACGGCGACGCCGAGCGCTACCGCCGTTTCTGTGTCGGCCGCGCCCGCGGACTGGGCCGTTTCGAGACCGTGCAACTGCCCGCGGCCACCGCGATCGGCCGCTGCGACGGCCGGCGGACGCTGCAGGTCTACTGGCTGTCGGCCGCACGCCGCGGCACCCCGGTCGAAAATCCGCGTCAGGTCAGCGCCTATCGCTATCCGCGCAAATACGGCCCGCAGCCGCCCAGCTTCGCCCGCGCCATGCTGCCGCCGCCCGACAGCCGCATGCCGCTGCTGCTCTCCGGCACCGCCAGCGTGGTCGGCCACGCTTCGCAGCACATCGGCGAACTGCTGGCGCAGATCGGCGAGACCTTCGCCAACTTCGACGCCCTGCTCGCCGAAGCCCGCCGCCAACAGCCCGCCCTGCCCGCCGCCTTCGGCGCCGGCACCCGGCTCAAGGTCTACGTGCGCGACGCCGACGACCTGCCGCTGGTCGCGCAGGCCCTGGACGAACGCTTCGGCGCCGCGGTGCCTCGCCTGCTGCTGCACGCCGCGATCTGCCGCCGCGAGCTGGCGGTGGAGATCGACGGCGTGCATGCCTGAACGTCGCAGCCCGGCGGGCTTGATTCGCCGCCCGGCGCAACCATGTCCGGAACTGTCGGCCGCGCATCCGCGGCCTTTCCCGAGGGGAAGCGCGTCATGGGGTTCATCAGTCTGATCTGGGGCATCCTCGCGATGCTGTTCATGCTCGTCGCACTGATCCCGCTGCTGGGCTGGCTGAACTGGGCCGTGATCCCCTTCGCCGCCATCGGCGCGATCATCGCCGCGATCGGGATCATGCTGCGCGGCGAAAAAGGCCGCCGCGCCAAAGCCGGGCTGCTGATCAACGCGATCGTCATCGTGGTCGCTGTGGTGCGGCTGGGGATGGGCGGCGGCTTGATCTGATGCTGCGGCGAGACAGCTCACCTGTTATGGCGCGGCGAGCTTCAATTCGAAGATCAACTGATGTCGATCTCGACAGGATTCTTCGCTGGCTGAAGGAAGAAAGTCCGATTGGTGTCACGGGCAATTTCTGGTGTAACCGTGAGCGAATTCGCGACTCCCATAAGCAGAGAGACCTGATCGTTTACATCGATCGAGACAGCAGAGAACCCGTCGCTTTCTTGCTTGGCGGGTTGGTCTATGAACCTGGAATCATGGAAGTGCGCCATGCTTATCGTGGCCGAGGCATAGGATCTCGGCTGGTTACGGATTGCATCAGCCGAGCCAGAAAGAAAAATCAGCCTCTGCTTTTTATTCAATGCATGCCCACAGAGTCATTGAAATTCTGGAAAAAAATGGGTTTTACGCCAATTCTCGGCGAGAATGACGATCTTTCTGGTTATCGGAAAGTTTACGCATATCGAGTGCTGGAGCATAAATTCAAGGTGCCAGAAGCATCAAAACGTGTTTCTGTTCGAGTCGCTTTCTTTCACGAGAAAAGGAAATGGCCGGGTGAAGAAGAGACCCCGCCGCTTGCAGAATTCTCTCCAGAAGCGTTTTTATTGGAAGACGGAATAATCCAGTTGGCCGAACGAATAAGCTTTCATGAACGTATTTTCCCGAGGCAGCCGCACGGCGGGAACGATACTGTCGTACAGATCGAAATCGATGAGATCGTTGTTTACATTGACAAGGCGAGGTACGAGGAAGCGGCAGTGAGGGGCGTGCGACGCTGCGTGAACGGCTATTACATCGATTCGATTCGTGCTGTAGGTGCTTAGGGGGCTCGACTTCGCTGTTGTGGTCCATGAGGCCGCTCCACCTGTAGATCCCGAACGGCTTCGATCGTTGGAACTTTGATCGAAATTCTCGTAATGGCGCACACAGGAAATCTTTGAGAGAGATGCGCTTGCCATGCCATCCATCAGCGAGGGTTTTTGATCTTGATCTACCGGGGCCCCTGGTTGCGGCGGGATTCGCGGATCAGGCCCGAAGGGCGCGCGACAGGAAGTCGCGCGTTTTTCGACAGTACAAGGATG
>JBIJAD010000399.1:0-3513 GCA_044345955.1 Lysobacteraceae bacterium | reverse complement strand
GAGCCGGTGTACGAGAAATACGTGCTCGGCGCGCTGGGCATCGAGCGCCTGAAATGACCCGCAATGCAACCGGAGCAGAACGATGAATCTCGACCGTGCCGTGATGGCTTTCGCCGGCGTGATGATCCTGATCAGCCTGGCGCTGACCCATTTCGTTTCCCCCTGGTTCTGGCTGTTCACCGCCTTCATCGGCCTGAACCTGCTGCAGGCCAGCGTGACCGGGTTCTGCCCGGCCGCGATGATCTTCCGCAAGCTCGGAGTCGGCAGCGGATGCGCCTTCAAATGAACAAGCGATCGCGCATCGCTGCGCTGGCGCTGCTGCTGACGCTGGCCGGCTGCGGCGAGGACGCCGCCGAACACGAAAGCGGGCGGGCGCCGACGTTGGCGACCTTCACCGTCGCCGCGGACGGCGCCGCCGCCGCGCGCGCCTGGGACGGCACCGTGGAAGCGGTGCGCGAGGCGACGCTGTCGGCGCAGACCGCCGGCCGGGTCACGATGGTCGACGTGGACGTGAACGACCGTGTCGCCGCCGGCCAGGTGCTGCTTCGCCTGACCGTGGTCGAACAGCAGGCCGGCGTCGATGCCGCGCGCGCACAGTTGCGCGCGGCGGAAGCGTCCGCGGTCGAGGCCGAGCGGCAGTACCGGCGTTTCGCCGAACTGGCGAAGGGCGATTACGTCTCGCGCGCGCAGCTCGACCAGACCCGCGCCGCGCGCGATGCCGCGTTCGCGGCGCGCGACGCCGCGCGCGCGCAGGTCGCGGCCGCCGGGCAGAACGCCGATTACACGACCCTGCGCGCGCCGTATGCCGGCATTGTCGCTGCGCGCCTGGTCGAACCGGGCGAAGCGGTGAATCCCGGTCAGCCGCTGCTGATGGTGTACGCGCCGGAAGATCTGCGGATCGAGGTGCAGGTGCCGCAGTCGGCGGCCGACGCGATCCGCGCGGCGCCGCAGGCGCGCGTGCGTTTCGACGATGGCACCGCGGTCGATGCGCGCGAGGTCGTGGTCCATCCGACGGCCGATCCCGCCAGCCACAGCGTCCTCGTGCGCGTGCTGCTGCCGAAGTTGGACACGCTGCCGGCACCGGGCGCGGTCGCGAAGGTGGAATTTCCGGTGCGCGGCGAAGGCCGCAGCCTGCGCGTACCGTCGTCGGCGGTGCTGCGTCGCGGCGAATTGACCGCGGTGTATGTGATCAAGGACGGCCGCGTGCTGCTGCGCCAGGTGCGCCTGGGCGCGGCGGCGGGCGAGGCGGTCGAAGTGCTCGCCGGGCTGCGCGCGGGCGATGTCGTCGCGTCCGATCCCGACGCCGCGCTGCAGTGGGTCGCGCGCCAGCGCGCCGGTGCGGAGGCCGCGCATGGCTGAGACATCGTCGAAGGCGGGCGCGTCGCGGCTCGGTTTGTCCGGGCGGCTTGCGCGCGCGTTCCAGGCCAATCCGCTGACGCCGATTCTCGCGCTGACCGGGCTCCTGCTCGGCCTGGTCGCGGTGCTGATCACCCCGCGCGAGGAAGAACCGCAGATCGACGTGACCATGGCGAACGTGTTCGTGCCGTTTCCGGGTGCGTCCTCGCGCGATGTCGAGCAACTGGTGAGCTATCCGCTGGAGCAGAAGCTTTCCGAGATCGAGGGCGTGAAGCACGTCTACTCGGTCAGCCGCCCGGGCATGGCCGTGCTCACGGTCGAATACACCGTCGGCATCGAGCGCCAGCCGGCGATCGTGCGCCTGTACAACCAGGTGTTCTCGAATTCCGACTGGGTGCCGTCGGGCGTCGGCATCGGCCAGCCGCTGATCAAACCCAAGGGCATCGACGACGTGCCGGTGATGGCCCTGACCCTGTGGTCGGACGATCCCGAGACCGGCGTCGCCGAACTCGCCGCGGTCGCGCGCACGCTCGAAACCGAACTCAAGCGCGTCCCCGGCACCCGCGATGTCTACACCATCGGCGCGCCGGACCGGGTCGTCGCGGTGACGCTCGATCCGACCCGCCTCGCCGCGTTCGGCCTGAGCGTGGGCGAGGTCGCGCAGTCGCTGCAGGCGGCGAACGTCGTGCGCCATGTCGGCGAGCGCGTGGGCGACGACCGCGCGGTGCCGGTCACCGCGGGCCGTTTCCTCGCCGATCGCGACGATGTCGCCGATCTTGTGCTGGGTCTGCGCGACGGTCGTCCGGTGACGCTGGCCGACATCGCCGAGGTGCGCGCCGGCATCGATGTGCCGTCCTCCTACGTCTGGCACGCGGCGCCGCCCGGACGCGCTGGCCCGAAGGCCGGCACCGCCCCCGCGTTGACCATCGCCATCGCCAAGAAGCCCGGCAGCAACGCCGCCGACATCACCGAGGGCATCGCGCGGCGGATCGAGGCGCTGCGCGGCGAATTGATCCCGGACGCGGTCAACGTCGAGATCGTGCGCGATTACGGCCGCACCGCGACCGACAAGGCGCAGAAGCTGATCCAGAAGCTGCTGTTCGCGACCCTGTCGGTGGTGCTGCTGGTGCTGTTCGCGCTGGGCCGTCGCGAGGCGATCGTGGTCGGTACCGCGGTCATCCTGACCCTCGCGCTGACCCTGTTCGCGTCGTGGGCGATGGGCTTCACGCTCAATCGCGTGTCGTTGTTCGCGCTGATCTTCTCGATCGGCATCCTGGTGGACGACGCCATCGTTGTGGTCGAAAACATCCACCGCCACATGGCACGCGGCGGCAAGTCGCTGCGGGAGGCGATCCCGCCGGCGGTGGACGAGGTCGGCGGCCCGACCATCCTCGCCACCTTCACCGTGATCGCGGCGCTGCTGCCGATGGCCTTCGTCAGCGGGCTGATGGGGCCGTACATGCGGCCGATCCCGATCAACGCCTCGGCCGGCATGCTGATTTCGCTGGCGATCGCGCTGGTGGTCACGCCGTGGCTGTCGCTGAAACTGCTCAAGCCGCATGTCGCACACGGGCCCGCGGATGCGGAGGTCGGCGAAAGCCGCCTGCATCGGCTGTTCGCGCGGTTGATGACACCGTTCCTCGACGCTGTCCGCGGCGCACGGCGCCGGCGGCTGCTGTTCGGCGGCATGGTCGCGCTGGTGCTCCTGTCGGCCAGCCTCGCGGTGGTCCGGCTCGTGGTGCTGAAGATGCTGCCGTTCGACAACAAGTCCGAGGTCCAGGTGATCGTGGACATGCCCGAAGGCAGCACCCTGGAGAGCACCAACGCGCTGTTGACCGAACTGGCCGCGACCGCGGCGGAATTCCCCGAGGTCGCGCATGTCCAGGGCTATGCCGGGACTTCGGCGCCGATCAATTTCAACGGTCTCGTACGCCAGTATTTCCTGCGTGCCGGCGCCAACGTCGGCGATCTGCAGATCAATCTCGTCGACAAGCACCATCGCGACCGCCAGAGCCACGCGATCGCGCTTGCGATGCGGCCGAAGCTCGATGCGGTGGGCCGTCGCCACGGCGCCTCGGTGAAGGTGGTCGAAGTGCCGCCGGGGCCGCCGGTGCTGGCGCCGCTGGTGGCCGAGGTCTACGGCCCGGATCCGGCGAA
>JBIJAD010000079.1:0-12903 GCA_044345955.1 Lysobacteraceae bacterium | reverse complement strand
GGGCTGCGCTTCCTGCCGCGCGAGACGGTCGACGCTGCGCTGCAGGGGGCGTCGGCATCGGGTGCGGTGCCGGCGGCCCAGGAAGCGCGGCTGGAGCGCGAACTGGCGGCGGTGCTCGGTGCGGCCTCGGCGCGGCTGTTGCTGGACGCCGCGCGGCGCGAGGCCGGACGCGATTTCGACACCGTCGCCGCGATCGTCGGCGAAGCCTCGCAGGACCTGCGCTTCAACCAGCGGCTGCTGGAGGCCGCGCTGGAGAACATGAGCCAGGGCATCAGTGTGGTCGATCGCGAGCTGCGTCTGGTCGCGTGGAATCGCCGTTACGCCGAATTGTTCGGTTATCCCGACAGCCTGCTGCGGGTCGGCGTGCCGGTGGCCGAACTGCTGCGCTGGAACCTCGCCAACGGCTGGCCCGCCGATGCGATCGAGGCCGAGGTCGACAAGCGCATCCGCCACATGCACGCCGGCACGCCCTACGTCAGCGAGCGGGTGTTTCCGGCGCGCGACGGCGGCGATGGCGTCGCGATCGATGGCTTCGTCATAGAAATCCGCGGCAACCCGATGCCCGACGGCGGTTTCGTCGCCACCTTCACCGACGTCACCGCGTTCCGCCGCGCCGAAGCCGCGCTGATCCGCAGCAACGAAACCCTGGAGGAGCGTGTCGCCGACCGCACCGCGCGTCTGGATCAGGCCCGCGCCGAGGCCGAACGCGCCAACGACGCCAAAAGCCGGTTTCTCACCGCGATCGGCCATGATCTGCTGCAGCCGCTGCACGCCGCGCAATTGTTCACCGATGCGCTGATCGAGCAATCGCCGGATGCCGCGCGTCGCGCGCAGGCGCAGCGGATCCGCGGCGCACTCGATTCCACCGGCGATCTGCTCGCCGGGCTGCTGGACATGTCGCGGCTGGAGGCCGGCGGGCTGGTGCCCCAGCCGCGGGTGTTCCCGCTGGCGGATGTGCTGGAACCGCTGGCATCGGAATTCGCCGCGCTCGCCGGCGAACATGGCCTGCGCTTCCGCCATCGCCCCACCCGCGCCTGGGTCCGTACCGATCCGCAGTTGCTGCGCCGGGTGCTGCAGAATTTTCTCGCCAACGCCGTGCGTTACACGACCGAGGGCGGGGTGCTGCTGGGCGTGCGCCGGGTCGCCGGCGCGCTGCGGATCGAGGTCCACGACACTGGGCCGGGCATTCCCGCTTCGCAGCAGCGCGCGATCTTCGAGGAATTCCGACGCGGCGAAGGCGCCCCGGGGCAGGGGTTGGGGCTCGGTCTCGCGATCGCCGACCGCATCGCGAAACTGCTCGACGCGCCGCTGCGGCTGCGCAGCCGGCCCGGACGCGGCACCGTGTTTTCGCTCGACATCGAGGCGGTGCCGCCGCCGCGCGCGGAAGCGTCGTCGGCGACGGGCACGCCGAACGCGCTGGATGGTCTGCGCTTGTTGATCGTCGACAACGACCCGCAGGCCCTGGCCGCGCTGCAGGCGATCCTCGCCGGTTGGCACTGCCGGGTCGACGCCTGCGCCGACGGCGCGGCCGCGGAGGCCCTGCTCGCCTCCCGCGCCGATCCGGCGCTGTGGCTGTTCGACTACCATCTCGACGACGGCGACACCGGCGTCGCCCTGCAGTCGCGTCTGGCGGTGCGCTTCGGCCCGCGTCCATGCCTGATTCTCAGCGCCGACGACAGCGGCGACGTGCGCCGGATCGCGCTCGAACACGGCCTCGGCCTGCTGCCCAAACCGGTCAAGGCGCTGGCGCTGAAATCCATGTTGCGTCGCCTGCTCACCGCACGCGGCGCCTGATTCTTGCCTGCAGAGCGGATCGCAGACCCGCTGTCCCGTGTCCGCAGGCCGATGCCATCGCGACGGCCACGATGTCGGCTTCGAAGAGGTGGGCAGCGGTTCTTCGATCCGCTCTACAATCGGCGGTGTCTCCCGGGAATCCGCCATGCCCTACACGCCCATCGTCGCCACCCTCGGTTATGTGCTTTCGCCCGATCGCGAGCGGGTGCTGCTGATCCACCGCAATGCCCGCGAAAACGACCAGCACCTCGGCAAGTACAACGGCCTCGGCGGCAAGCTCGAACGCGACGAGGATGTGGTGACCGGCATGCGGCGCGAGATCTTCGAGGAGGCCGGGATCGAGTGCGAGGCCCTGAGCCTGCGCGGCACGATCAGTTGGCCCGGCTTCGGCCGTCAGGGCGAGGACTGGCTGGGGTTCCTGTTCCTCATCACCCGCTTCCGCGGCGTGCCGTTCCCGTCCAACGCCGAGGGCACCCTGGAGTGGACGCCGATCGCGCGACTGCCGGAGCTGCCGCTGTGGGACGGCGACCGCCGGTTCCTGCCGCTGGTCTTCGACGACGACCCGCGCGCCTTCCACGGGGTGATGCCGTATCGCGACGGTCGCATGGTGTCGTGGTCGTATTCGCGGGTGTGAGCCGGGTGTCGCCCGCCGCGTCGACGCCGCCGGGCCGCGGGTCGGTCGTTTCCGCGTTTGTCGCCGTATCCTCGCCGCGTCGTGCAGACCTTCCGGGACCCCGCGCATGAAACAGTTCGCTCTCACCCTCATTGCCGTGCTCGTCGGCGGATTCCTGGCGCTGCTGGCCTACGACCGCTTCGTGGTCGCGCCGCGCGATGCCCAAGCCGCGCGCGATGCGAGCGCGGAACGCGAGCGGCTGCGGGTCGAGCCTGACATGCGCGAAGCGCAGCAGCAGGCGCGCGAGATCGCGGGGGAAGTCGAGGCTTCGGTCCAGCGCAGTCTCGACCATGCCCGGGAAGGTCTGGATGCGCAGGCGAAAGAGATGGACCGGCGCGGCCTGATCCTCGATGCGGTGCAGCGCGCGACCATGTTCCGGGTCGCGCTCACCGAATTCCATCAGACCAACGGCCGCTGGCCGGTGGACGCCGACGATGCAGGCCTGCCCGCGCCGGAAGAAATGCGCGGCGGTGCGGTGCGTTCGGTCGAGATCGGCCGCGGCGGCACGGTGACGATCGCGCTCGATGCGAACTTCGCGCCCGACAGCCGGATCGTGCTCGAACCGCGCGTGGCCGAAGCCGGTGGCCGGATCGATTGGCGCTGCCGGGTCAGTGGCGACCGCCTGCTGAAGCAGACGTTGCCGCGCTGCGGGGGCTGAGGCCGCAGCGATGCCGCGCCGCGAACTCCTCCTGCGTCTGTGGCTCGCCGCGATTGCCCTGTCCACGCTCGATGCACTGTGGATCGTGCTCGGCGACTGGCCCGGATTCGTGGCTTCGTTCCCCCGCGTCGACGCGGCGGGCGGCCGTGCCGTCGCGATCGCGCTGCCGCTGCTGCTGCTCGTCGCGATCTTCGGTCTGTGGCGCTGGCGGCGCTGGGGCGTCCGGCTGCTGATCGTCGCGACCGCGGCCACGCTGGCCTTCGATCTGTTCGCACGCGGGCCGTGGCTGCATATGCTCGCGGCGGTGGTCTCGACCGCGGTTTCCGCCGGGCTGGTGCTGTGGAACCGGAACCGCTACGGCTTCACAGCCGACGCACCAGTACCACGGTGATGTTGTCGGAACCGCCGCCGTCCAGTGCGGCGGCGACCAGTCCGTCGACGCATTCCTGCGCGCTGCATTCGGTGTGCGCCAGCACCTGCGAGATGCCGCCGTCGTCCACTTCCTCGGTCAACCCGTCGCTGCACAGCAGCAACTGCATGCCCGGGCGCAGATCGCCGGCGAGGGTTTCGACGTTCAGCGCCTGCGGATCGGTCACGCCCAGCGCCTGGGTGACCAGGTTGCGATGCGGATGGGTGCGCGCCTGATCGACGGTGATCGCGCCCTGCGAGATCAGCTCCTGCACGTAGCTGTGATCGTGCGAGAGCTGGGCGAGGGTGCCGTCGCGCCACAGATAGGCGCGGCTGTCGCCGACCCAGGCGACCTCGAAACGGTTGCCGAGCACGCGCAGCGCGACCACGGTGGTGCCCATTGGCAGCGCATCGGCGCGCTGGCGCGAAGCGCGGATGATCTCCTCGTCGGCGGTGCGGATCGCCTGCGCCAGCGACACGCCCTGGCGGATCTCGCGCACGATCGTTTCACGGGCCAGGGCGCTGGCGACCTCGCCGTATTCGTGCCCGCCCATACCGTCCGCGACCAGCCACAGCCCCAGATCGCTGTCGCCGTAGTAGGTATCCTCGTTCAGCTCGCGGCGCAGACCGGGGTGGGTCAGGTGCCCGAATTCGATCATGCAGCGTCCGTGTGGGTAGGTGTCGGCCATGATTACGGGCTCATACGCAAACCGGGGATGAAACCGGACGCGGCCGAGAAAATCAATCACTTGGACGATATTCCTGCCGAATGAGCGACATCCGGAACCGAGTGCGGCGGGCGCTGCGGTCGGCAATTCGGGCAATCCCGCCACGCCGCATCGGCCTTGCGATCTTCGCGAAGGCCCATGGTCTGCAGTGCGCCGGCAAGCCCGGCGCGTCTGGAGAATGGTGGCGTACCGCGATGCGGTCACTTCGCCGGGCGCATCGACTTTTCCGATCCGCGCGAAGGCGCGTGCGTTCGGCGGCGCGCGGTATGCCGTGCGAAATCTCCGCCTCATCCTGCCGATCTGTCGAACCCGTGGCTCTCATCAAGCCCTCCGCACGCTGCCGGAAACGCAAAACGCCCCACGTGGGGGCGTTTTGCGTTTCTGGCGGAGAGGGGGGGATTCGAACCCCCGAGGCGCTATAAACGCCTGCCTGATTTCGAGTCAGGTACATTCAACCGCTCTGCCACCTCTCCGTTAAGGGGCTGCCGGGACGAGTCCGTGAACGGGGACGGGCCGGTGCTGCGGGGGCGTCATCATAAGGGGCGAGGCGTTCTGCGGCAAGGCGGGTACACTGGGCGCCGATGTCCGCCAACCTCAGCCGCCATGTCCGAAATCTTCGTGCCCGTCTCCTTCGGTGAACTGCTCGACAAGATCGCCATTCTCCAGATCAAGTCCGAGCGCATGCGCGATCCGGCCAAGCTGGCCAATGTCCACAAGGAACTCTCGGCGCTGGAGCGGACCTGGATGGCGCATCCGGCCGCAGGTCATGACATCGCCAGGCTGCGGGCTGAGCTCAAGGCGGTCAACGAGCGTCTGTGGGTGATCGAGGACGACATCCGCCTCAAGGAAAAGGCCCAGGCGTTCGACGACGAGTTCATCCGCCTCGCCCGCAGCGTGTACTTCGAGAACGACGAGCGCGCCCGGATCAAGAAGAACATCAACCTCGCGCTCGGCTCGGCCTATGTCGAGGAGAAGTCCTACGAGGACTACCGCGGCGGTCACGCCGCGCCCTGAGTTGCTCAGGAGATCCCGGCCGCGGCGCCCGATGAACCCTGTCCGCACCACGGAAGAGGGCTTCGCGTGGCTGTGGACACAGCTCGTTTTGACCGTTGCCGGCAGGTTGCCAGTGATGTTCACCTGGATACCAAAATTCACACTACCCTGTTCTCTATCGGTAGCCGCTTTTCCGCAGTGGTGAGAAAAACCCGATGATTTCTGCGGTGCGCTACCGATAGTGGCCGAATTCCGTGTCGCCCCCATCTTCCCATTTCCGGCGCCCGGGCTTAGCTTTGACCCCGCACGCTACGGATCGCCAAGGACGCCCTCGAGGCAATCGGATCCCGGCACGATCGGTCCGCCGGTCGGGTCGCAGGCAGAAGGACCAGCCGCGTGTAC
Source organism: Lysobacteraceae bacterium (assembly GCA_044345955.1). Lineage (GTDB taxonomy): Bacteria > Pseudomonadota > Gammaproteobacteria > Xanthomonadales > Xanthomonadaceae > Lysobacter_I. The sequence continues at coordinate 7,247 of JBIJAD010000079.1, read as the reverse complement.
GCCCCCCAGGGGGCGGCGCGATCCTCCAGGAGCGGAGATCGCGTGCGTTCGGTGCAGGATGCGCCAACCGCCTGGAAGGAACCGCCATCGGAGGGATCCGGTGGGCAGAACAGGGTCGATGCAGGCTACCAGGGATGGGAACCCGCATCGGCGACACAGGATCGTACCGACCCCCGCGGGCGCGCGCAGCCCGCGGGGGTTTTTTCATGGCGGTCGCGACGCGGGGCGACGGTGCGGGGCTGCGTGTGGCGTCCGCAGCGCTCGGCGGTGTGTCATTTCGCGCCTTCGCCCGGCGCCGGCACGCTGGCGAGGTGGCCGTTGCGCAGTCGCAGCCATGCGCGTTGCCCATCGCCGGTTTCCGCGACGCCGTAGGTCGTGAAGTCGCCTTCGCGCCATTCGCGCTGCTTGCCCGGAATTCGGCCGAATTTCGGCGATCGCTGCAGTTCGTAGGCGAGCATCCGCGCGAGTTCGCGCAGGCCCGCCTCGACGTGCGCCGACGCGCGCGCGCCATCGAGTCGGGCCCAGGCGGCGGCCATGTCCGAGGGGCCGGAGAAATAGCCGATGCCCTCCGCCGGCATGTCGTAGAAGAGCTGCTGCGAGAAATCGGCTTCCTTGCGGCCCGGCTGGGTCAGACGCACCTGCAGCAGGACGCGGAAATCGCGGAAGTAGGGCGTCATGTAATACGCGGCGTCGACGTCCAGCAGCGGGCCGTCGGCGGGGGTATCCGCCGCGGTGCGGGTACGGACATCGGCGAGCGGAAATCCTTCCATCGCCGCGAGTTCCGTGCGCAGGGCTTCCGCCAGCACGCCGGCATAGTCGCGCTGCGGCATTTCGGCGCGCAGCCGCTGCAGTTGCGGGCCGAGGTGACGATCCAGGCGCCAGTCGGCGATCGTGGCGGCGGCCGGACCGGCAAGGGGGCCGGCCGCCGCGCTGCTCACGCCGGGCGCGTCCGAGGCTTCGAGCTGCGTCTGCGGCAATGCGACCCGCACCGTCACCGGCGTCGACAGCGGCAGTTGCAGGCGATTGCGCGGTTTCTCGTACTGCGCCTGCGCCGCAGGGGACATCAGCAGCATGAGCAGCAGGGACAGCGTGAGCATCAGGCGATCGCGCATGGTCAGGGGGGTCCGTGGTTGGCGTGGGTGGCGTGGTCGTTGCGATAGCGTTCGAATGCGGCGATCGCGTCGTCGACGGTGACGAGGTCCATCACGCCTTCGTGTTCGATCTTGGTGCCCCATTTGAGTTCCGCCGCAGGCTTGCCGAGATATTTGCGGGCGGCATCGTCGTAACGGTCGACGCAGTAGCGGATGTCCGAATACGGCCCGCTGCGGCGTGGGTTGCTGGCCGCGTGCAGGCCCAGCACCTTCGTGTCCATGGCATTGGCGATGTGCATCGGCCCGGAATCGGGAGTCATCAGCAGGTCGGCGCGTTCGAGCAGGGCCGGCAACTGTTTCAGGGTGTCCTTGCCGACCAGATCCAGCACCTCGTCGGCGCGGCTCGGCGGGCGCATCGCGGCGAGGATCGCATCGGCGGTGTCGCGCTCGAGTGCGCTGCGGCCGCCCAGCAGCGCCACGCGCCAGCCGCGGTTGCGGGCATGGTCGGCCAGGGCGGCATAGCGTTCGGCGCGCCAGTTGCGCAGGGTATGGCTGGAGCAGGGCGAGATCGCGAGCGTGCGCACGCCGTCGTCCGGCCATTGCGCCCGGGCCCAGGCACGGGCTTCGTCGGGGATCGGCAGCTCCCAGACGACCTCGGTCTGTTTCAGCCCCAGCGGTTCGCAGAAGCTGCCGATGGCATCGAGGACATGGATGCCCGGGCGGTCGGGGATGCGTTCGTTGACGAACAGGCCGTGCAGGTCCTTCGAGCGTGTGCGGTCGTAGCCGATCCGGCGTTTCGCGGGCAGGAAGGCCGACAGCAGGTTGGCCCGGGCGGCGACCTGCATCTGCAGCAGGGCGTCGAACCGGCGGCCGCGCAGGCCGCGACGCAGGGCGCGCATGCCGCCGAGGCCGCTGGCCTTGTCGTAGACCAGGAATTCCACGCCGGGCAGGCCGTCGAGCAGTTTCTGCTCGCCCTTGCCGATCACCCAGGTCAGGGCCAGGTCCGGCCAGGCGCGACGCAGGGTGCGGACCAGCGGCAGGACATGGGTCACATCGCCCAGCGCCGAAAGGCGCAGCAGGCAGAGGGATTGGGGTCTTGTCTCTTGCAATTGATAGACTCGGGAAATGGTCGCCTTCGACGCCAGCGAAAGCCTGACCCCCTTCCGCGATGCACGCGGAAAAGGGGCGGGAGGGGCGATTCTGTTCGACGCCGCGCGGCTGCGGCAAGCGGGACCGCGCGCGCCGGCTCCGACGCCCGCGCCGGAATGGTTCGACCCGCGGTGGTGGGGCGAACGTGCGCAGACGGTCGGCAGCGGCGGCCGCGGCGCGGCCTGGTTCGTCGCCGGCGGCCCGGAGGAAGGCGGGTTCGGGCCGGGTGTGCTGCGGCATTATCTGCGCGGCGGTCTGGCCGCCCGCTTCAATCGCGACCGCCATCTGTGGCGCGGCGCCAACCGCACCCGCAGCTTCGAGGAATTCCGCCTGCTGCGCGAACTGCTGCGCCGGAAATTGCCGGTGCCGCGCCCGATCGCCGCGATCTACTGGCGCGAGGGGCCGTGGTATCGGGCCGGGATCCTGCTCGAACGTCTGCAGCAGGTCACTTCGCTGGCCGATCTGGCGCTGGGGCAGGGCGCCGACGCGCCGTGGGCCCATGCCGGCCGCCTGATCGCGCGCCTGCACCGCGCCGGCCTGGATCACGCCGATCTCAACGCGCACAACCTGCTCTTCGAAGCGTCGGGCAAGGGTTGGGCGATCGATCTGGACCGCAGCCAACTGCGCATCCCCGCCACCGGTTGGCGCGAGAAGAATCTCGCCCGGCTGCAGCGTTCGCTGCTCAAGGTGCGCGGCCCGCGCAGCGTCGCCGAGGTCGAACGGGATTACGCCACGCTGCGCAGCGCGTACGATGCGCAGTGGCAGCGCGGGACATAGGCGGCGAAATGAGTTGGGCTTTGCGATTCCATGGCGTCGGCAATGCGTCGGCGGTCGAGCTGGGCTCGGCGATGGCGACGATCGAGCGTCACGGCCGGCCGTGGCTGACCATCGACTGCGGCGCCGAGGGCCTGACCGCGTATCTCGAGCATTACGGCGAGGCGCCACGGGCGCTGTTCGTCACCCATACCCATCTGGATCACGTCGCCGGCTTCGAACGCCTGTTCGTCGATGCGATGTTCGGCGGTCGTGCCGAGCCGGTGCGGGTCTACGTGCCCGCGCATGTGCTGCCGCTGCTGCATCAGCGCGTGGCCGACTATCCGAACGCGCTGGCCGAGGGCGGTGCCAATTTCTGGGACCCGTTCCAGTTGATCCCGGTCGGCGATGCGTTCTGGCACGAGGGCATCCGCCTCGAGACCTTCGAGACCCGTCATCACTGGCCGCGTACCGCATACGGTCTGCGCCTGCGCGGCAGCGTGGTCTGGACCGGCGATACCCGGCCGATCCCCGAGGTGCTCGCGAAAATGGCCGACGCCGGCGAAGTGGTCGCGCACGATTGCGCCCTGCGCGGCAATCCCTCGCACAGCGGCATCGAGGATCTGGAACGCGAGTATTCCGACGAACTGCTCTCGCGCTGCGTGTTGTACCACTACGCCAGCCAAACCGACGGCCAGACCCTGAAGGCGCGCGGCTACCGCGTCGCCGATCCCGGCGAATGCCTGCCGTTGGCCGAGCCGACCGCGGCGCGTGCGGAGCCCTTCGAGGCAACCCCGCCCGCTGCGGCCGCCTCCATTCCGGCATGAACCGCGTAGTCCCTGACGCATGAACGCGATTCCCGCCACTGACCCCGCCGAGTCGCCGCTGGACCGCCTCGGTCGCCCGCTGCGCGATCTGCGGCTGTCGGTGATCGAGGCCTGCAATTTCCGCTGCCCCTACTGCATGCCGGTGGACCGCGTGCCCGACGACTACGGCCTCGACGCCGGCTCGCGGCTCTCCTTCGACGAGGTCGAGCGCCTGGTGCGCGGTTTCGTCGGCGTCGGCATGCGCAAGCTGCGGATCACCGGCGGCGAACCGTTGCTGCGCCGACGCCTGCCAGAACTGATCGCGCGGCTGGCGGCGATCGACGGCCTCGACGACATCGCCCTGACCACCAACGGCAGCCTGCTCGCGGCCCAGGCGCAGGCGTTGCATGCGGCCGGGCTGCACCGGGTCACGGTGAGTCTGGACACGCTCGATCCGGCGCAGTTCGCGGCCCTGTCCGGTGGGCGCGGCGATCTTGCGCAGGTGCTGCACGGCATCGATGCCGCGCGCGCGGCGGGTTTCGCGAAGATCAAGCTCAACTGCGTGATCCAGCGCGGCATCAACGACGACCAGGCGCTGCCGCTGGTCGCGTTCGCGCGCGAACACGGCCACACGATGCGCTTCATCGAATACATGGACGTCGGTACCTGCAACGACTGGGACCGCGCCCGCGTCGTCCCTTCGGACGAACTGCGCGACGCGATCGCCGCACGCTGGCCGCTGCATCCGCTCGACCCGCAGTACCGCGGCGAAGTCGCGACCCGCTGCGCCTTCGATGACGGCCGCGGCGAAATCGGTTTCGTCAGCTCGATCAGCGCACCGTTCTGCGGAGACTGCCACCGCGCCCGCGTCTCGGCCGATGGCCGGCTCTATACCTGTCTGTTCGCCTCGGAAGGCACCGATCTGCGCCCTTGGCTGGGCGACGACGCGGCCTTCGCCGAGCGCCTCGCGGCGCTGTGGCGCGCCCGCAGCGACCGCTACAGCGAACTGCGAGGAGGTTTCGACCGGCCGCGCAAGCGGGTCGAGATGTTCCTCGTCGGGGGGTGAGCGGCCATGCTCGGGCGGCACCGCCGCGCGTGGCCGCGAACGCCCGGCCATGGATGGCCGGGCCGGGCGATCCGGAGGTCAAAGAGGTCCCGCCATGGATGGCATCGGGTGCATCGCGGCACCGCCGCGCGTGGCCGCGAACGCCCGGCCATGGATGGCAGTGTGTCTTGATGAATCACGACGAAAACGAATCCTTCGACAATCCATTCCTGCACGCATGAAGTCATCCCCGAAAAAACTGACCCACCTCGACCCCGCCGGCCGCCCGGCGATGGTCGACGTCTCCGCGAAAGCGGCCACCGCACGGGTCGCCACTGCGGAATGCCGGGTGACGTTTCCCGCGGAGGTGGCCGCGCAGTTGCGCAAGGTCGGGCTGAAGAGCGCGAAAGGCGGGGTGGTCGAGACCGCGATCGTCGCCGGCACCCTGGCGGTGAAACGCACCCACGAGCTGATCCCCTTCTGCCACCCGCTGCCGATCGACGGCATCCGTATCGCCATCGACTGGCGCGACGCGCGCAGTCTGCAGATCGTCTGCACCGTCAATACCCTGCATCGCACCGGGGTCGAGATGGAGGCGCTGACCGGCGCCACTGTCGCTGCGCTCACCGTCTACGACATGTGCAAGGCGCTGTCCCATGCGATCGTGCTCGGCCCGGCGAGGCTGCGCGGCAAACGCGGCGGCAAGCGCGACTTCGGAAAGATCGACTCGGGCAGCATCGAAGGGCAGGGGGCATGATGGCGCGTTGCACCGTGCTGTATTTCGCCAGCCTGCGCGATGCCGCGGGCATCGAGCGCGAAGTCGTCGATCACGACGGCGATCTGCGTGCGCTGTATCTGCAACTGCAGGCCAGACATGGTTTCGCGCTGCCGGTCGAACGGCTGCGCGTGGCGATGAACGGCGCCTTCGCGCGCTGGGAAGATGTGCCTGCCGAAGCTGCGGAGATCGCCTTCATTCCGCCGGTCAGTGGTGGGTGAGCGCCCACGCTTGCGCGGCACTGCCGCGCGTGGACGCGAACGCCCGGCCATGGATGGCCGGGCCGGGCGATCCGGAAGTCGCAGAGGTTGCACCATGGACGGCAGCGAATGTATTGCCTGAGGAATTCCCGAGATGAACCGCTTTGCCCTCGCCGACACCCCCTTCGACATCGCCCCGCTCCGCGCGCGCCTGCTGCGCGCCGAGGCGGGCGCCTATGCGAGTTTCGAAGGCTGGGTCCGCAACCACAACGACGGTCGCGCCGCGCTCGGCCTGCGTTACGAGGCCTACGTCGTGCTGGCCGAAACCGAAGGCGAGGCGATCCTCGCCGAGGCCCTGCAGCGCTTCGCCATCGCCGACGCCGCCTGCGTGCATCGCATCGGCGATCTGGCGGTCGGCGATCTTGCGGTTTGGGTCGGTGTCAGCGCCGCGCATCGCGATGCCGCGTTCGTCGCCTGCCGCTGGATTATCGACGAGGTGAAGGCGCGGGTGCCGATCTGGAAGCACGAGCGTTATGCGGAGGGGGATTCGACGTGGCTGCATCCGCGGACGGACGGCAGATCCTCAGGTCCGGATCGCCAATAGCCCGTCGAGTTCGACCCACAGCGCATCGCACAGGCCGGCGCGGAACACCGCGGGACGGAAGGCCCCATGCTCGTCGCGGTACTTGTCGAGCATGCCCTGGTTGCCGTCATCGACGCAGGCGCGAACATTGGCGAGTCGGTCGGCGACTTTCGCGATCAACGCCAGTTCGTAGTCCGTACCGATCGCCGCCATCTTCGCGTAGGTCAGCGCCTTGCGCGCCTTGCGATCGGGCCCGGGCTCGTCGGTCAGGATCGCCACGCAGCCGGCCACGTGCGCGCCGAACAGGGCTTCGATCTGATGGCGGGTGACGACCGTATCCTCGATCGTGTCGTGCAGATAGCCGACGATCCGCGCGGTCGTGCCGAACGGTTGCAGGATGGCCGCGACCGAGTCGAGATGATGCGCGTAGGGATGGACGCCGTAACGCTGTTCGCCATGCGCAGCGATCGCGAACTCGCGGGCTTGCCGGACCGGATCGTTCATCCCGCCACGATAACAGCCGGCGCCCGAGCCGGGCGATCGGACGTGCATCGACGCGGCGTCAGGGCCGGGACCCGAAGACTGCCCCGCGGACTCCGGGATTCTTGGGCCAAATCCATGGATGGCCGGGCCGGCCGATCCGGAGAGCGCCGTCGCTTCGCCATGGAGGGCATCTGCGGTTTTTGGAAAAAAGCAGGTCCCTCGCTAGGCTCGGGATGACAACAGAAGGATTTTCATAGCCCCCTTGGTAAACCTGATTAGCGTCGAATCTCAGACACGGCCCGCAGGTCCCCCTCGGTCAGCGGGCCGTGGCGGATCAAGGCCACCGCCAGTCGCGGAATCAG
>JBIJAD010000078.1:0-12931 GCA_044345955.1 Lysobacteraceae bacterium | reverse complement strand
GGATCGTCAGCGTGTTCACCGACGCGCTGGCCACCGCCAACGTGCCGGCGCTGGACGTGGCTTCGCGCTACTCGGAGATGGGCGAGGCGCTGCTGCCGATCATCAACCCGGCGGTCAGCGACAAGTACGGCATCGAGATCACCAGCTTCCTGCTGGAGAACGTGTCGGTGCCGTCGGAAGTCGAACAGGCGATCGACAAGCGCTCGAGCATGGGCGTGATCGGCAATCTCAACGATTACGTCAAATACCAGATGGGCCAGGCGATGGCTCAGGGCGGCGACGCGGCCTCGGCCGCCACCGTGCCGGCGACGATGGCGATGGGCTTCGGCATGGCCCAGGAAATGATGCGCAGCATGCAGCAACCGCAGGCGGCCGGTGCGCCGCAGACCGCCGCCGCGCCGGCCGCGGCGACGGCGCCCGATGTGCTGACGCCGGAGCAGGCCGCGCAGATCCTGTCGGTGTCGGTCGAGGACGTGCACGCCTCGATCCAGTCCGGCGATCTGAAGGCGCGGAAGATCGGCAACGCCTGGCGTATCTCGAAGGTCGCACTCGACGAATTCCTGCGCGGCTGACGGCGCACGGACGCGATGACCGAGCAGAGCCTCGACAAACGTCCCTGCCCGGAATGCGGCGGCGACCTGGTCTGGCACCCGGGCAAACAGGCGCTGGCCTGCCCGTACTGCGGGACGATCGTGCCCGGCACGCCCACCGACGCGACCGCGCAGGACGGCGCGCACCGCGAGCACGACCTCGCGGCGGCGCTCGCGCAGCACCCTGCGGAAGACCGCGAATGGGGCACGCAGCGGCGCGAGGTGAAGTGCCAGAGTTGCCATGCGATCTCGGTGTTCGTCGACGGCAAGGTCGCGAAGCGCTGCGACTTCTGCGGCTCGCCGTCGATCCTGCCGCATGAGGCGCTGCGCGACGCGATCACGCCGCAGGGCGTGCTGCCGTTCCGGATCAGCGACGGCCAGGTGCGGGAAGCGCTGCGTCAGTGGTACGGCTCGCGCTGGTTCGCGCCGAACCGGCTGAAAACCGCGGCGCTCACCGACACGCTGCACGGCGTCTATCTGCCCTATTGGACCTTCGACGCACAGGTCGACGCACGCTGGACCGCCGAAGCCGGACATTACTACTACACCACCGAACGCTATCGCGACAGCAAAGGAGTGAGCCGTACCCGTCGGGTGCGGCATACGCGCTGGGTGCCGGCCAGCGGCAGCCTGCGCCATTTCTTCGACGACACTCTCGTGCCGGGCACGGTCGGCGCGCACATGGCCCTGCTGCGGAACATCGAGCCGTTCCCGGTGAAGGAAGAACTCAAGACCTACGCCGCCGAATTCGTGCGCGGCTGGACCGTCGAGCGCTATCAGGTCGATCTGCGCAAGGCGTCGGAACTGAACATGGGAGACCTGCAGGCGAGAACGCGCGCGCTGTGCGCCGCCAGGGTGCCCGGCGACACCCAACGCAACCTGCAGGTGAACGCGCGCTACTCCGGCCGCACCTTCCGCCACGTGCTGGTGCCGGTGTGGCTGATCCACTACACCTACGGCAGCCGCAACTTCCAGGTGCTGGTCAACGGCCACAGCGGCGAGATCGCCGGCGAACGCCCCTACAGTTGGATCAAGTTCGCGCTCGTCGCCATCGCCATCGCGATGATCGGCGCGGTGATCGCCGCGGTGGTGTTCGCGCTGGATTCGCAGTAGTCCGCGGTCCGGCGCGAGGCGCCAAGACGGCGATCAGCGCGCGCTCGTTTCGCGACGCTCGTCGGGCAGGATCGGATACACCCGGCTGACCGCGCAGCCGAACCTCGCGGCGAGGCTGGTTTCGGTGATCCTCCGCTCGAGGTCGGCGCCGAACGGCCCGCCGGAACTGCCATGTCGCGAAAACAGGGCGCGATCGCCGGGATTGCCGCAGAACGCACTGCCGCCGGTCGGTGAATCGAGTTGGAGCGCGTCCATCGTGGTCATCTCGGTGCAGGCGCCGGCCAACTCGACCCGATAGTAGCGATGGCCGCCGCTGCGTCTCGGCGAGACCTCGACGATCAGATCGCTGCCGTCCTCGCTCCAGCCGCGCATGTGACGGGTGTCGAGACAGAAGGCGGTGGTGCCGCCGAAACCGCGGCCGCGGCGCGCATTGACGCGGATGGTCTCGAGCACCGGATCGTTGCTGCGCGGGACCGCACGCCGGCTGCGCAGGGCATGGTCGGCGTATTCGCGCGCATCGATCCGGGCCAGTCCTGCGAGCGCGCAGCGGCGGCCGTCGGCCTCGACGTGTTCGTCGTTGCTGCCGCAGATCCAGCCCTGCGCGCTGACCAGCCGCGCCCGCTCGGCGAACAGCGCATCCGGGCAGTCATCGGCCAGTTCGACCCGATAGCGCGATTCGTCGCGCAGGCGCACGGCGAGGGTGCGCTCGTCGCTCTGGCGCGCCTCGATCACGTCGCGGGCGTCGAAGCAATGCGGTGCCGGCGGCTCGGCGCGCCCGGCGGGCGGCTCCGCGGCCTGCGGCGTCGCGGCGGCGGACAGTCCGCAGAGCAGGGCAAGCGGGAGCAGAAGCTGTGGGCGCATGCGGGTCACCGACTCCGGGCAAGGTCCCGATCATCGCGGTCGATGCCGGCGCGCGTCAACGCCGCGAACCGCGCTCACTCCGGTGCGAGGCGCACCATGCCGTCCGCATCCACCCGCACGGCCACGGCGCGCAGCGACTGGCCGCGACAGGGTCCGGCGACGCATTCGCCGGCGTCCAGTTCGAAACTGGCGCCATGCGCGGCGCAGACCAGTTGCCCGGTCTTCGACACCAGGAACTTGCCCGGCGCCCAGTCGAGCCGGCGACCGGCGTGCGGGCAGATGTTGAGCCAGGCGCGAACGACGTTGCCGCGGCGCAACAGGATCATGGGCTCGGGCACGCCCTCGACCTCCGCCTCGCAGGCGGCCGGGACGCCGTCCGGCAGCGCGGCCAGTGCGGCCAGCGCGGGCACGGCGTCGGGACTTAACGAAGTTCTCACACCTTCGGTCATCGGGCACCCGATACTGCGGCGACCGGCCGCCGGCCCCAGTGTGTCACGACACGCCCCATGTTCGCTTCCTCCGTGTTCCAGCGTCTGCATCGTCATCGCCGCCGCGTGCGCGACCTGTTCGCCCCGCGCAAACCGCGTCATCGCGTCCTCCGCGTGGCGCTCGCGTTGTTCGGGGTCGCGCTGCTCGCGGTGTTGCTGGTGATCGGCCTGTTCGTGGGTGCGGCGATGCTGATCGCGGGCGTGATCTTCCGGCTGCTGCGTCTGCGCGGCAAGCCGATCGCGACGCGCACGCGTACGCTCGAAGGCGAATACCGCATCCTGCGCAAGCCCGCGCTGGGCGGTCGCTGAGTCGAACCGCCGTCCCAGCGCGACGCGCTCGACCGCGATGCGTTCGTGCGATCATGCGCGCATGAACGACCACCGCAACGACGACCTCATCCCGCCGCCCGCCGTGCCGCGCGTGCCGGTGCGCGGCCGCAATGTCACCGGCAGCTTCCCGGTGCGCCGCATCTACTGCGTCGGCCGCAATTTCGCCGATCACGCCCGCGAAATGGGCGCGACCGCACCGGCCTCGAAGGCCGAACGCGGCACCCCGGTGTTCTTCATGAAACCCGCAGACGCGCTGGTGACCGACGGCGCCGACGTGCCCTACCCGCCCGGCACGCACGATCTGCACCACGAGATCGAACTGGTGGCGGCGCTGGGCGCCGACGCCCCGCCCGGCGCGCTGGACCCGGCGCATGCCGCGGATCTGGTCTTCGCCTACGGCATCGGCCTGGATCTCACCCGCCGCGACCTGCAGGCCGCAGCCAAGGCCAAGGGTCTGCCCTGGGACATCGCCAAGGGCTTCGACCGTTCGGCGCCGATCAGCGCGCTGGTGCCGGCGGCCGAAGTCGGCGATCTCGCCCAGCGCACGCTGTCGCTGACCGTCAACGGCGTGCTGCGCCAGCAGTCCGCACTGGACCAGTTGATCTGGGACGTGCCCGACATCCTGCACGAGCTGTCGAAACTGTACGAACTGCGTGCCGGCGACCTGGTCTTCATGGGCACGCCGGCCGGTGTGGCCGCGCTGGTGCCGGGCGATGTCTGCGAGGGCGCACTGGGCGACCCGACCCTGGGCGAGTTGATCCGGCTGGACTGCAGGATCGTCGCCCCGCGTTGAAAAAGGCCCGCGCCGCCCAACGGCGGCGTCCCAGGGACTAGACTCGGGGCTCCACCGACTTCATGGAGCCGCCCCATGGGCATGATTTCCGAGTTCAAAGAGTTCGCGATGAAGGGCAACGTCGTCGATCTGGCGATCGGCGTGATCATCGGCGCGGCGTTCGGCAAGATCGTCAGCTCGCTGGTCGACGGGGTCATCATGCCGGTCATCGGCAAACTCACCGGCGGCGTGGATTTCAGCAAGGCCGCCTGGGTGCTGCAGGAGGCGGTGATCGGCCCCGACGGCAAGGAGACCGCAGCCACGGTGGCGATCAAGTACGGCGCCTTCCTGCAGACGATCATCGACTTCACGATCATCGCCTTCGTGCTGTTCCTGGTGATCAAGGCGATGAACCGGCTGAAGAAGGCCGAGGCCGCCGCACCCGCGGCGCCGCCGGAGGACGTGCTGCTGCTGCGCGAGATCCGCGACCTGATGAAGAAATGAGCCCTGCCGTGGTCGCGATCGCGTGACCGAAGACGGATTCCCCGAAAGCCGCGGGCTGCTACGCTCGCGGTTTTCCTGCATCCGATCCCGGGGAATGCCGATGCGTCCACGCCTGCTCCGTCCACGTCCGCTCCGTTCCGGCGCGTTCCGCACGCCGAGGTTGCGCTCGCTCGCCCTGCCGACCGCCGCTCTGTTGGTCGCCATAGCTGCCGCGGTGCCGGCGGCCTCGCCGGCACCGGCAGCGGTCGCCATTCCCGATGCGGCGATGACCACCGCCGCGCAACTGCGCGAACGCGCGCTGCAGGACCGCACATCCTGGGACGTGGTCGAATCGCTGACCACCGAGATCGGTCCGCGTCTGGCCGGCAGCGAGGCCGATCTGCGCGCGGTGCGCTGGGCCGAGGCGAAATTCCGCGCGCTGGGCTACGACAAGGTCTGGCTGCAGCCGGTGACGTTTCCGAAGTGGGTGCGGCGCAGCGAGCACGGCGAGGTGCTGGACGGCTACGCGCAGCCTCTGCACCTGACCGCGCTCGGCGGCAGCCCCGGGGGCACGGTCGAGGGCGAAATCGTGCGCTTCGCCGATCTCGCCGCGCTGGACGCCGCGCCCGCCGGTTCGCTGGCGGGCAGGATCGCCTTCGTCGACTACACCATGCAGCGCGCGAAGGACGGCAACGGCTACGGCCCGGCCAGTCGGATCCGCAGCCGCGGCCCCTCCGCGGCGATCCGCGCCGGCGCGATCGGGTTCCTGATGCGCTCGGCCGGCACCGAGCAGAATCGCTTCCCGCACACCGGCATCACCCGCTTCGACGAGGGCCTGACCCCGATCCCGTCCGCGGCACTGGCCCTGCCCGATGCCGATCAGCTCACGCGCCTGCTCGGTCGCGGTCAGCCGGTGCGCGTACGCATCGCGCTGGACTGCGGCTGGGACGGCACCGCGGAATCGTTCAACGTGATCGGCGAAGTCACCGGACGCGACCGCCGGCTGCGCGAGGACGTCGTGGTCATCAGCGGACATCTCGATTCCTGGGACCTCGGCACCGGCGCGATCGACGACGGTGCCGGCGTGGCGATCACGATGGCCGCCGGGCACCTGATCGCGCAGTTGCCGAAAGCGCAGCGCCCGGCGCGCACGATCCGGGTGATCGCCTTCGCCAACGAAGAGCAGGGCCTGTACGGCGGCAAGGTCTACGCGGCCGCATCGAAACCGGCAATCGCGCGGCACCAGATCGTGGCCGAAAGCGACTTCGGCGCCGGCCGCATCTACGGCTTCAACACGTCGGCCGCACCGCAGGCGCAGGCCGCGATCGCGCGCATCGTCGAGGTGCTGAAACCGCTCGGGATCGAGGCGATGAAGAAGGGCGGCCCCGGCCCGGATGTGGGCCCGATCGCCGCCGAAGGCGCGGTCTGGGCCTGGCTGGGCCAGGACGGCACCGACTACTTCGACTACCACCACACGCCCGACGACACCCTCGACAAGATCGATCCCGCGGCGCTGGCGCAGAACACCGCCGCCTATGCCGTGTTCGCCTACCTCTCCGCCGCCGCCGACGGCAGCTTCGGCAGCGCACCGAAAACGACCGCCGCAGCGCCCTGACCCCTCCGCGATCATCCCTCCGCCATTGCAAGGACACGACCATGGCCGACACCACCGCCGTCAATTCGCAGATCACCGACGCCGTCACCCAGAGCAACGTGAAGGTACTCGCCGATTCGCCCGCCTACGCGATGAGTTCGCTCTACCAGACCCTCGCGCACTCCACCGGCATCCTGTTCGAAAACGCGGTCGCGGCGCAGCAGCTACAGAACGTCACGACGCAGGCCGCTACCAATCAGGGTGTCATCCAGATCTACAGCGTGGACACCGCGGCCGGCGGCCTCGGCACCCATGAAATCCTGTCATCGTCCCCGGAAGCGCTGCAGGCGCGCACACTGCAGGCCACGGCCGCGACGAAGTCCGCGTTCGCCGCTTCGTCGGAAGGCGTGAATGCGCAGATCGAGGCCGCGATCAAGCTCGCCAACGACAGCACACTCGGACACGCGGGCGATGTCGCCCATGCGATCCGCAGCAGCGCCGAGGCCGTGGCCGCCGCGCTGCAGGCGGTGAGCAAGGCCCTGCACGACGACCTGATGCGCACCCTGCAGATGGCCGCCACCGCGGCCTGTCTCGAAGGCATGCTGCGCGACCCGTCGAAGGCCGCGGAGTACGAGGCGGTGTTGCGCGTGGTGAAGGCCCTGGATTGAATCCGAGAGCGCCGGCCTACCGCGCAGCGTTGCGCCGCGAGCGCGTGTACTCCGCCAACAGCACCGCCGTCGCCGCGGCGACGTTGAGGCTTTCCACCGCACCACTGCCGGGAATCGACAGACGCAGATCGCAGGCCTTGGCGAGCTCCGCATCCATGCCCTCGCCTTCGGCGCCGAGCACGTAGACCAGACGCTCCGGCAGTTTCGTCGCGAACAGATCGCCGCCACCGCGGACCAAGGTGGCGGCCAGCGCGAACCCGGCGCCGCGCAGTTGCGCGATCGCATTGTCTTCGCGGCCCAGGCGCACGAACGGCACCGCCTCGGCGCCGCCCTCGGCGACCCGCGCCGCGGCGCCGGACAGGGTCAGGGTCGAATGCTTCGGCAGCAGCACCGCGGCGACGCCGAAATGCGCGGCCGAGCGCAGGATCGCGCCGAGGTTGTGGGGGTTGCCCACGCCGTCCAGCCAGAGAACGCAGCACGGGCCCGGTGGCAGATCGCGCAGCCAGGTCGAGAGCGGCCGTGGCTCCTCGCGCAGCACATCGGCGACCACGCCTTCGTGATGGGCGCTGGCCGCGAGCTTCTGCAGGTCTTCCGCCGGCACCACGCGGTAGCCGACACGATGAGCGACGCACCACTTCAGCAGCGGCTGCAACTGCGGGATGCGCGCCTCGGTCAGATACAGCTTGCGGATCGCATCGGGCCGCCGCGCGAACACCGCACGCACTGCGTTCAGGCCATGGATGCGCAATTCGCCGTCTCGGCGCGAGCGCGCGCCGGGCGCGTCGGGAGTGCGGTCGTACGGAGAGCGGTCGGATGCGGGTCGGTCGGACATGCGCGCATTCTACGTGGCGAACGCCGGGGGCCCGCTCAGCCGCGGATCATCCACCAGACGAAACCGGCAAACACGAGGATCACCAACCAGATCGCAAGGCCAAAACCGCCACGATCGCCGGGCATCACCGTCGGCGGGTGCGCCTTGCTCATCAGCGATTCGGTCCGTTCGCGATTCTCGCGCTGGCCCGAGGTCTCGGGCTGATGATGCGGACCGGAATGCGAGCCGCTGCGCTGCGCCTGCTTCACCTGCTGCAACTGCGCGGCGACGCCCTGCACCATCTCCATCGCCGAACGCAGGTCGCCGCCGGTCGCCTCGCGGATGAGTTTGATCGCCTCCATCTTGTCCCCGCGCAGCAGGGCTTCCATCGCCGCCTGCGGCACGTTCCGCCGATCGCTCATGCCCTTTCCCCGCCAGACCCGATCGGTGCAGCATAGCGCGAGGCAGCCCCGGAAAACGCCCCATGCGCATCGAAGCGACCGAAGCCGACATCACCCGCCTGGCGGTGGATGCGGTCGTGAACGCGGCCAACGAAGCCTTGGCCGGTGGCGGCGGGGTCGACGGGGCCATCCACCGCGCCGCCGGTCCGCAGTTGCCGGCCGCCTGCCGCGCCATCCCGATGGTGCGCCCGTTCGTCCGCTGCCCGACCGGCGAGGCGCGGATCACCCCGGGCTTCGCCCTGCCCGCGCGCTGGATCATCCACACCGTCGGTCCGGTCTGGAGCGGCGGCCGCGACGGCGAACCCGAACTGCTCGCCGCCTGCTACCGCGAAAGCCTGCGCCTGGCCGCCGCCCACGACATGGCCAGCATCGCCTTCCCGGCGATCAGTTGCGGGGTCTACGGCTACCCGCCGGACAAGGCGGTCGAGGTCGCCGTGCGCAGCGTGCGCGCGCACGCGCCCGATGGCCTGCACGTGATCTTCTGCGCGTTCGATGCGGCGATGGCGAATCGTTATCGCAGGGCGATCCCGTCGTAGGGCGGGCCGTGGCTTGAGCTCTCGCCACCAATTCGATCAAAAAACACGGACTTCAGTCTCTCAAGCCCCGGTCTAGGCACCATCCTGGTTGGTACCAACGGCGTTGTCGATCCGGTGCACCGCTCAGGAATCGGAGACCCGGAGGGCGACGGACAGGAGGTCCGTCGTTTTTCGACAAGACAAGGATGTCTTGTCGAAAAATCCTGACCAAAGATCAGTTGGCAGATTCGAATTGGACTTGCGTGTTTTCTTTGGTGACTTTCTTTTCGAAAAGAAAGTCACCCGCGCTCCAGCGCGGAAAAGATTCCAGGCTTTCACAGAAGCATGCGATCAGCCCGCGTCGAGAGCACCGCGATCCGGCCGTGAGATCGAAGGCGGATCGTGAGGCGAGGCCCAAGGCTTCGAAAAGCAGGTCCCTCGCCTGCAGCTCGGGATGACAACTTTTTTGGCGCAATCGCACGATCCGCTCAAGAAAAACGTGAGCAGATCTCAGACCTCGACCGACCCTTGCCGATCAATGCCCGCCCATCGGCGGGGTCTGTGCCTCGAGTTTCTCCAGCGCATGCTTCACCGCTTCCGGCGAGCGCGTGTACGGCGCCAGCAGGCGGTAGAAGGCGGGCACGACGAACAGCGACAGCAGGGTCGAGAAGGTCACGCCGAAGATCACCACGATGCCGATGGTCATGCGACTGGCCGAGCCCGGACCGCCGGCGACGACCAGCGGGATCGCGCCGACCACGGTCGCGACCGAGGTCATCAGGATCGGGCGCAGGCGCACCTGGCAGGATTCGAGGATCGCGTCGCGCACCTCGCGGCCTTCGTCGCGCAACTGGTTGGCGAATTCGACGATCAGGATGCCGTTCTTGGCCGCAAGACCGACCAGCATCACGATGCCGATCTGACTGAACAGGTTGAGCGTGCTGCCCCACAGCCACAGACCGAGCAATGCGCCGAGCACGCCGAGCGGCACCGTGAGCATGATCACCAGCGGATGGATGAAGCTCTCGAACTGCGCCGCCAGCACCAGATAGACCACCAGCAGCGCCAGCGCGAAGGTCAGCAGCACCGCGCCGCCGGCGCGCTGGAATTCGCGCGATTCGCCCTTCCAGTCGACCTGCGCGGTCTCCGGCAACTCCTCGCGCACCACCTGTTCGGCCCAGACGATCGCATCGCCGAGGCGATAGCCCGGCGCGAGGCCGGCGGAAATGGTGATCGCGCGTTGCCGGTTGAAGCGGTTGAGGCTGCCGGCTTCGGCCAGTTCGGTGACCTTCACCAGATTCGACAGCGGCACCAGCTCGTCGCCGCTGCCGCGCACCTGGATCGCGGACAGATCCGCCGGCGTCGCGCGCACCGCGCGTTCGGCCTGCAGGATCACGTCGTATTCCTCGCCGTTGTCGACGAAGGTGGTGACCCGGCGACTGCCCATCATGGTTTCGAGCGTGCGCCCGATCTCGGTCACCGACACGCCGAGATCGGCAGCGCGCACGCGGTCGATCTCGACCCGCATCTGCGGCCGGGTTTCCTTGTAGTCGGAATCGGCGGCGAAGAAATTGGGGTTCTGTTCGATCCGCGTCAGCACCCGATCGCGCCACTGCGCGAGCTGGGCGTATTCGGGCCCGCCGAGCACGATCTGGAACGGCTGGCCGCCGCCGCGGGTCAGACCGCTGCGCACCTGCGGATTCACCCGCACACCGGTCAGCCCGCCCAGTTCCTTGCGCACCTGAGAGACCACGTCGTCGGTCGTGATGTCGCGCTTGTCCCAGTCCTGCAGGAACACGATCGCCTGCCCGGTGTGCATTTCCTCACTGGCGCCGAAGCCGCCCGGCACGCGGGTATTCACGCGCTGCAGCGGCTTGCCTTCGCCGACCTGGCGCAGCAGCACGTTTTCGACCTGCTTGACCTGGCCGACGGTGTAATCGAAACCGGCGCCTTCGGGGCCGACCACCGAGGCGAAGAACACGCCGCGATCCTCCGGCGGCGCCAATTCGCTCGGCACGATGCGGAACAGGAAGACGCTGGCGACCAACGCGATCAGCATCAGGCCACCGTACATCCAGGCCTTGTCGAGGGTGCGGTCGAGCAGCCGGCGATAACCGCGGGCCAGCGCCTCCAGCCGCGCCTGCATCCAGCGCGTCACCGGATTGCCGCGATCCTCGGTATGCGGGCGCACCATTTTCGAAGACATCATCGGCGTCAGCGTGAGCGCGACCACCGCCGAGATGGCGACCGCCGCCGCCAGCGCCACCGCCAGCTCGCGGAACAGGCGGCCGGTGTTGCCTTCGAGGAAACCGATCGGCAGGAACACCGCGACCAGCACCGCGGTGGTCGAGATCACCGCGAACGCGACCTGCTTCGTGCCGCGTTTGGCCGCGACCAGCGCCGGCTCGCCGAGATCGGCGCGGCGCTGGATGTTCTCCAGCACCACGATCGCGTCGTCCACCACCAGGCCGATGCACAGCACCAGCGCGAGCAGGGTCAGCAGGTTGATCGAGAATCCGAAGGCGTACAGGGCGATGAACGCGGCGATCAGGCAGACCGGCACCGTCACCGCCGGAATCAGCGCCGCACGTACGCTGCCGAGGAACAGCCAGATCACCAGCAGCACCAGCGCGATCGCCTCGAACAGGGTCATCCACACCCGCTCGACCGCGGCATCGATGAACACCGTGCTGTCGAACGCGACGAAGATCCGCGTGCCTTCCGGCAATGTCTTCTGGATGCGTTCCGCCTCGGCGCGCGCGGCGCGGGCCACGTCCAGCGAATTCGCGGTCGAGGTCTTGACGATGCCGAGGCCGACGTTCGGCTGGCCGTTGCTGCGGAAATACGCGCGGCGTTCGGAGGACGCCAGCTCGGCGCGGGCCACGTCGCCCAGGCGCACCACGTAACCGTCGGCGCCCTTGCCCAGCGGAATCTGCGCGAAATCCTCGGGACGGGTGTAGCCGCGTTCGACGCGCAGGGTGAAATCGCGGTCGGCCGATTCGATCCGGCCCGCCGGCAACTCGATGTTCTCGGCGCGCAGCGCGCGTTCGACGTCGCCCGCGGTCAGCCCGCGCGAGGCGAGCCCGTCGCGATCCAGCCAGATCCGCATCGCATAGCGCTGCTGGCCGCCCACCCGCACCTGCGACACGCCGTTGAGCGCGGACAGGCGATCGACCACGTAGCGATCGGCGTAGTCGGTCAGTTGCAGCGTGTCCATGCGGCTGGAACTCATGTTCAGCCACATGATCACTTCCGAGTCGCTGTCGGCCTTCTCGACTTCCGGCGGATCGGCCTCCTCGGGCATGCGGTCGAGCACCCGGCTGACCGCGTCGCGCACGTCGTTCGCGGCGGCCTCGATGTCGCGCTCAAGGGTGAACTCGATCGTCACCGTCGAACGCCCGTTGACGCTGCGCGACTGCAGGGTCTCGATGCCCTCGATGCCGGCGACGGCGTCCTCCAGGATCTGGGTGATGCGGGTCTCGACCACGCTGGCGGACGCACCGGGATAGGCCACGTCCACCGACACCACCGGCGGATCGATCGCCGGCAGCTCGCGCAGGGTCAGGCGCGAGTAGGACATCAGTCCGAGCACGATCAGCAGCAGGCTGAGCACGGTGGCGAACACCGGGCGTTCGATCGAGATGTCGGACAGGCGCATGGGATCAGCTCCGGTTCGAGGCCGCCGGCGTCGCCGGTGCGGCGGCAGGCGGTGCAGCTTCAGGCGATGCGCTCGGGGGCGATGCGGGTGCAGAGGTCGCAGGTGCGGCGTCCGCGGGCGTGCCGGCTGCGGGCGCGGGTGCCGCGCCTTCGACGATCTTCGCGCCGGGGCGCAGCTTGCCGGTGCCATCGACCACGATGCGATCACCCGCGGCCGCGCCGGAAAGAATCTCGGCCTTGCCGCCGCCGCGCGCGCCCACCGTCACCTCGATCTGCTCGACGCTGTCGTCGGCGGCGACCCGGTAGAGATAACTCTCGCGACCGACCTGCACCACCGCGATCTCCGGCACCAGCAGGGCGCGACGCTCGGCGCCGGGCAGTTCGACGTTGATCAGCATGCCCGGACGCAGCAGACGTTCGGGATTGGGGATGCGCGCGCGCACCGTCGCCGCGCGGGTCGCAGGATCGATGCGGGCGTCGATGGTCTCGACGGTGCCGGCGAAATCGCGCCCGGGGAAGGCCGCGGCGCGACCGCCGATCCCGCGCCCGGGCGCGACCACCGACAACTGCGCTTCCGGCAGCGAGAAA
>JBIJAD010000482.1:0-3540 GCA_044345955.1 Lysobacteraceae bacterium | reverse complement strand
CGGACCTGGAGAACACCCTGTACCGCTTCGAGCTGGAGGACGGCAGCATCATCGAGGTCAAGGGCAACGAAGAGATCGAATACGACGGCGAGATGCACACCGCCGCCAACCTGTTCGATGCCCTGAAAGAGGGTTACTACGGCAAGTTCTGATGAACACGCCGTAGCGGGGGTTCACGACAGGTTCCGTCCCCGCTTCGCCCCGCTTCCGCCCGTTGCGGGAGTGGGGCGACCGGAACCACTCCCCCGGTCGTCGCCTCCCCGCACGCCACGCACGCCGCCACCCGCCAATCGCGCTACATTTGCCCACGGGCGCCCCCGCCCGTAGACCCCCTGACGAGGAACCACCATGAGCAATGGCAATGTGATTACGGAAGCCATTTCCGACGCCGCCGAAGCGGTGGCCGAGAAAGCGAAGGAAAAGGCGAAGGAAGTGGGCGACGCGGTCTCCAGGACCCGCGCCGGCAAGGCCGTGACCAAGGCCGTCGGCAAGGCGAAGAAGACCGCGGCCAAGGCCCGCAAGAAGGCCGAAGCGGTCGTCGACGAAGCCAAGGCCAAGGCGGCCACCGCGGTGAACACCGTGAAGGCCAAGGTCGCCGGCGCCAGGAAGGCCGCCAAGAAGACCGCGAAGAAGGCGGCGAAGAAGGCCGCTCCGAAGAAAGCCGCCAGGAAGACAGCGCCGAAGAAGGCGGCGCCCGGGAAGGCGGCGAAGAAGACCGCGAAGAAGGCCGCCCCGCGCAAGGCCGCCGCGAAGAAGGCGGCGCCGAAGAAGGCCGCCCGCAAGACCGCGAAGAAAGCCGTCCGCAAGGCGGCGAAGCGCGGGTAAGCCCCTGGTTGTTCCGGCATGCCGGTCCCGGTATGCCGTTCCCGCAAGACCGTCCCCCGCCCCGGGCGGGGGACGGCACCGAATCCACATCAGCTCCGGAAACATCGCGCCATGGCCGTCAAGATCGACAAGAAAATCAAGGGTTACGCCGTCCTCAAGCCCGAGGACAAAGCCAGGGAAGCCGTCCAGGGCGCCTCGGTCCCGCGCGAAACCGTCGAATCCGAATTGCCGGTGGCCGACGTCATCCAGATGCACGAGCGCATCGAGCGCCCCGACGTGCTGATCGGCAGCACCTACAAGATCAAGTCGCCGCTGGTCGAGCACGCCATGTACGTGACCATCAACGACATCGTGCTCAACGCCGGCACCGAACACGAACTGCGCCGCCCCTTCGAGATCTTCATCAACTCCAAGTCGATGGAGCACTTCCAGTGGATCGTCGCCCTCACCCGGATCATGTCCGCGGTGTTCCGCAAGGGCGGCGACGTCACCTTCCTGGTCGAGGAAATGAAGGCCGTGTTCGACCCCAAGGGCGGCTACTACAAGGCCGGCGGCGTGTACATGCCGTCCCTGGTCGCCGAACTGGGCAGCATCGTCGAGGACCACCTCAAGTCCATCGGCCTGATGCACGACCCCGACATGAGCGAACACCAGCGCGCCCTGATCGCCGAGAAGCGTCGCGCGTACGAAGAGAACCGCTCAAAAAAAAAGCCTGACGTGAGCGACGCCGCCCCGGCGGTCCATCACGAAGAGATCGAAGTGACCGGCGAAGGCGTGAGTTTTCCGCCTTCGGCGACGATGTGTCACAAGTGTTCGACGAAGGCGGTTGTCATCATGGACGGATGCGCCACTTGTTTGAATTGTGGGTATTCGAAGTGCGGGTGAGGGGTTACGCAATAAATTCCAGTGCAAAGGGGGTGCAAGGATGAAGTTGCTCCGGTATCGCGTCACTAATTATCGCTCGGTAGTGGATAGTGACTGGGTCGAGTTGGATCAAGTTACAGCGCTAATAGGGGTAAATGAATCCGGAAAGACTAATTTACTTCTGCCGCTGTGGAAGTTGAATCCTGCGTCTGAAGGGGACATTGTTCCCACATCCGACTATCCAAAAGCAAATTACGCGGCAATCCGCGAAGAGCCAGAGAGCTACGTATTCATACGAGCTGAGTTCGATGCAACTGCGCTCGCGTCGAGGCTGAGTAAGCTTACAGGCGTCCCCGAAGAGCAATTCGACAGAGTGGTTGTTTCTCGGGCCTTCGACGGAACCTATTCACTAGATTTTCCTTCGTTCAATCGAATGCCGAGTGTTAGGCGCGATGGGGTGGCCGAGTTGCTTGCAAAGGCAGCCAGTGATGTTGACTCGATGGCGGCATTGGCAAAAGAAGGTTCACTTAAAGAAGATGTGCTTCATGTGCTTGCACGGAGTCTGGTGGAAGGAGAGTCTCTTTCGGCCCAAGATTTGGATCCAGTGATCCGATCAATTAGCGATCTGATCCCGCAAAATCCGGCTGCCACTAGCACTATAGTGCCAAGGCTGCAGCATTTGATGGGCGAATTGAATGCGGTCGCAAAACCGCTGCGCATCAAGAATCCTGCTGGTGTTTTAGGTGTTCTCGAGCTGGTAAAAAATGAGATGCCTAAATTCGTGTTCTATTCAAACTATGGAAATTTGGACTCCGAAATATACCTCCCCCACATTGTCGATAACCTTAGACGTAAAGATTTGGGCGCAAAGGAATCCGCCAAGGTCAGAACATTAAGGGTGCTTTTTAATTTTGTCAGGTTGAGCCCTGACGACATACTTGAGCTAGGTAGAGACTTTGTCTCGTTGCACGGTCATCGTGCTAGTCAGGATCAGATTAATGAGATTGCTGAGAAAAAGCGAGAGCGCACAATTCTTTTGAACTCTGCAGGTACAGATCTCACGAAGAAATTCAAAGATTGGTGGAAACAAGGCGACTACACCTTTGAGTTTCAAGCGGATGGAGACCATTTCCGGATATGGGTGTTTGATGCTAAGAGACCAGAGAAAATTGAACTTGAAGATCGCAGCAGTGGGTTGCAATGGTTTCTGAGCTTTTATCTTGTGTTCTTAGTTGAGAGCGAACGAGATCACAAGGGTGCAATCCTCCTTTTGGATGAGCCTGGACTGTCGCTGCACCCATTGGCGCAGCATGATCTATCTGCATTTTTCGATGGGCTGTCATCCACAAATCAACTCATATACACCACGCATTCCCCGTTTTTGGTAGACGCGGACTCCTTGGATAGAGTGCGCAAAGTGTTCATGGCGCCAGATGGCTCTACTAAGGCTTCTGCAGATTTGAGGCGTGGTAATGCGGACCCTCGAAAGAACGGCGCAACTTACGCAATCTATTCTGCTTTGAATATGAGTGTGGCTGAGAGCATTCTTTTAGGGTGTCAGCCTGTAATCGTTGAAGGACCTTCTGATCAGCACTATCTTTCCGCCATTAAGCAGCTCTTGATTGCCTCGGGAAGTCTGAAGCCTCGAAGGGAAATAGTTTTCCCCCCGGCTCACGGCGCGCCTAATGCTCGGTCTTTGGCCAGCATTCTGAGTGGTCGCGACGAAGCAATGCCAACGATGCTTTTAGATGGCGATGCGGCTGGATTAAAGATGGCTAGAGACATGAAGAATGGGCCGTACCAAGCGCAGCAAGAGAAAGTTTTACAGACAGATACTTGGGTTGGTTTCTC
>JBIJAD010000077.1:0-12975 GCA_044345955.1 Lysobacteraceae bacterium | reverse complement strand
CTGTTCTGGATCACGCTCATCATCACCAGCCCGGGGACGATGAAGTCCATGTAGCGGATGCCGTCCATCTCGCCGACCCGCGACCCGATCAGGCCACCGAAGATCAGGAAATACAGGGTCATGGTGATCGCCGGCGGCACCAGGGTCTGGCCCCAGATGCGCAGGATCCGCATCACTTCGCGGCGGACGATGGTGTACAACGCGGTGCGGTGGCGCTGGCCGAGGGTCTGCTGCACGGAGGATGGATTCATGCCGCGGCCTCCGCGGTATTGCCGGTCATGCGCACGAACAGTTCCTCCAGGCGGTTGGTCTTGGTGCGCATCGAGCGCACCCGGATACCGGCGGCGTCCAGCGCGACGAACACGCCGTTGAGATCCATCGCGCGCGGCATTTCCAGGTCGAGGGTGTGATCGTCGGTCGCCACCAGGGTGGCGCCGGCGATCCGAGGCAGGGTCGCCGGCAGGGTGCCGTCGATGTCGAACAGGAAGCCCTCGACGTCGAGCTTGGCCAGCAGCGCCTTCATCGGCCCCTGCTCGACGATCCGGCCCTTGTCGATGATCGCGAGATTGCGGCAGAGGTTCTCGGCTTCTTCCAGATAATGCGTGGTCAGGATGATCGTGGTCCCGGCGACGTTGATCTCGCGCAGGGTCTTCCACATCCCGCGGCGGATCTCGATGTCGACGCCGGCGGTGGGCTCGTCCAGGATCAGCAGCCGCGGCGAGGTCATCATCGCGCGGGCGATCATCAGCCGTCGTTTCATGCCGCCGGAGAGCGTACGGCTCATCACCTGCGCCTTGTCCCACAACTGCGCCTCGCGCAGCACCCGTTCGGCCCGCGCCATCGCCTCGGCCCGCGGCACGCCGTAGAAGCCGGCGTAGTTCACGCAGATGTCGAACGGCTTTTCGAACATGTTGAAGTTGATTTCCTGCGGCACCAGCCCGATCAGGCGCATCGCCGCGTCGCGGTCGGTGGCGAGGTCCACGCCGAACACCCGGACCTCGCCCGCGCTGCGGTTGACCAGCGAACTGACGATGCCGATCAGGGTCGATTTGCCGGCGCCGTTGGGGCCGAGCAGGGCGTAGAAGTCGCCCGGCGCGACCTCCAGCGAGATGCCCTTCAGCGCCTCGACGCCGGTGTCGTAGGTCTTGCGCAGGTCGCGGATCGCGAGGGCCGGCGGGCCGGCGGAGTCGGTGGCGGGGTCGGCGGCGGTCATTCGGCGGTCCTCGGGGCCGCGGCCGGTGAGGCGATCAGGAGGGACGATCGGGGGGATGGGCGCGGCGGAACGGGTAGTATAGGCCGGCGGCCAGGACCGGCCCGACAACACTTCATTCCAAAGATCCTCGATCGATCCCCCGTGCCCACCCATTTCCCGCTCAGACTCGTCGGCCGCCGCATGATCGCGCCGACCGTGGCCCACCTCAGTTTCGTCCGCGACGATGGACAGCCGCTGGACTACATCCCCGGCCAGTTCCTGCAGGTGCATTTCCACTACGCGGACGGTACCGCGACCAAGCGCAGCTATTCGCTCGCGACCCGGCACGATCACGCGATCGGCCCGGGCGAGTCGGTCGAGATCGCGGTGAGCTACGTGCCCGGGGGCGCGGCGACCGCGCTGTTCGAGGGGCTGGATCTCGGCGGCAATATCGAGGCCAGCGGGCCCTACGGCCGCTTCTGCCTGATGCCGGGCGACGCCAATCGCCGTTATCTCCTGATCGCCACCGGCACCGGGGTCACGCCCTATCGGGCGATGCTGCCGCAGCTCGCCGGCCTGATCGCCGAACGCGGGGTCGAGGTCGTGCTGCTGTTCGGCGCGCGCAATCCGGAAGAACTGCTCTACGGCGACGAGTTCCGCGCCTTCGCTGCGGCCCATCCGGGCTTCCGCTTCGTGCCCTGTTTCTCGCGCGAACTGCCGGCCGCGGATTCGCCGCATGCCCACGCCGACGTGCGCAAGGGCTACGTGCAGGACCACATCGCCGAGTTCGCGCCGCAGGCCGACGGCGACATCGCCTATCTGTGCGGCAATCCGAACATGGTCGACGCCTGCTTCGAGGCCCTGAAGGGCCACGGGCTGCCGGTGCCGCATATCCGCCGCGAGAAGTACGTCAGCAGCAAATAGGCCCCGGACGGCGGCCAGCCGGCCGTCCCCTGTTCGCCCGCTGCAATTCCGCTCGACCCGGCACCGCGCCTGTCGGGTGCGCCCCGGTCACATCCTGCATCCGCTATCGTCATGGTGTGCGGAACCGGCGCTGCGCGGGCATCGCGTCGGCCCGGTTCCCCGTCGCGTCCGCCGTCGCGCGCGATCCCGATCCTTCCATCGTTCCGACCCGTTCCGGGAGTGCCGCATGCCCAGACCCCTGCTGTTGTCCCTGCTCGCCCTGGCGCTGGCCGCCTGCACCCGCAGCGACGAAGCCCCCCTCGTGACCCCGCGCACCGATGCCAACGGCGATCTGCGCTACGGCGACCTCGCCTTCCGGCCCTGCGCCCTCGGCGGCGAGCAGGGCGAGGCGGTGGAAGCCCAGTGCGCGACGCTGATGGCGCCGGAAAACCCGGACGCGCCGCAGGGCCGGAAGATCGCGCTCGCGGTCGCGATGATCCCGGCCGAAAGCCAGACCGTCTCCGACCCGATCGTGATGATCGCCGGCGGTCCTGGGCAGTCGATCCTCGAGGCCTATCCGATGCTGCATCCGGCGATCGCCGATGCGCGCCGCAGCCGCAACGTGCTGCTGGTGGACGCGCGCGGCACCGGCGGCTCGCGGCCGCTGCAATGCAGCGAAATGCTGGAACTCGAAGGCAGCGTCGGCGGCGATGCCGAAGACCCCGCCCTGCTGCGTTCGCTGACCGAGCGCTGCCGCGACCGTCTGGCGAAGGACGCCGATCTGCGTTTCTACGGCACCGCCGAACACATCCGCGACCTCGATCTGCTGCGCGCGACGGTCGGCGTCGACCAGCTCAATCTGGTCGGCGTCTCCTACGGCACCCGGGTCGCGCAGCAGTACGCCGCGCGTTACCCGCAGCACACCCGCACCCTGACCCTGGACTCGATCGCGCCCAACACGCTGGTGCTCGGTCAGGAACACGCCGCCAATCTCGACGCCGCGATCCGCAAGCAGTTCGCCCGCTGCCTCGCCGACGGCGCCTGCAAGCGCAACATCGGCGATCCCGCCGCGCTGCTGGCGCAGGTCCGCAGCCGGTTGCAGGCCGGCGATCTGGCGCCGGTGCGCTATCGCGATCCGACCAACGGCGAGTGGCGCGAGGAAGTGCCGCGCTTCGGGCACCTCGGCGCGCTCCTGCGCTTCTACGCCTATCGTCCGGAGTCGGCCGCGTTGCTGCCGCTGATCCTGCACGACGCCGCCGAAGGCCGCTACGAAACCCTGCTGTCGCAATCGCGCGCACTCAGCGGCGACATCGGCGATTCGATCGCGCTGGGCATGCATCTGTCGGTGAGCTGCACCGAAGACCCGGAGCTGACGATCCGCGCCGCCGACGCCGACACCATCCTCGGCAACAGCATCGTCGAATTCCTGCAGGCGCAGTGCGCGGTGTGGCCGAAAGGCAAGCGCGATCCGGACTTCCGCAAACCGCTGAGCGGCGATCTGCCGGTGCTGGCGATCAGCGGCGAATTCGATCCGGTCACGCCGCCGCGCTACGGCGACGAAGTGGTGAAGACCCTGTCCAAGGGCCGGCATCTGATCCTGCCCGGGCAGGGCCACAGCGTCCTCACCACCGGCTGCATGCCCAAGCTGTTCGCGCAGTTCCTCGAAACCGCCGACGCCAAGGGGCTCGAAGCCGCGTGCCTGAAGCGATTGAAGCCGGCGCCGCCGTTCGCGGGGAATTATGGTTGGGAGCCCTGATGGAAGGCGCGGCACCTGCGCTGCCACCGCTTCGGATGGGCCGCCGTACTTCCAACCCCCGCGCCTGGCGGCGCGGCCCCCCGACTCGGGGGGCGTTGCCAGTCACTTCGTTCAAGGTCGTTTTATCGGTTGTCGCGTTGGTTCTTTCCGCAATACGCGCATTGATGACGATGTCGAACGCTCGTACCGAACATAAGAGGTTCACATGATCCAGGTCCAGAATCTGCACAAGGCTTTCAAGACCAAGACCGGGCTGGTGCAGGCGGTGCGCGGGGTGAGTTTCGAGGCCCGCGACGGCGAGATCACCGGGCTGCTCGGCCCCAACGGTGCCGGCAAGACCACCACGCTGCGCATGCTCTACACGCTGATGTCGCCCGATCAGGGCAGCGTCACGGTGGACGGCATCGACGTGGCGAAAGACGCCACCGCGGTGCGCCGTCGGCTGGGTGTGCTGCCCGATGCGCGCGGCGTCTACAAGCGGCTGAGCGCGCGCGAGAACATCGCCTACTTCGGCGAACTGCACGGGCTGGACGCGGCGACGATCGCGCAGCGCACCGCGCTGATGTCGCAGGCCCTGGGCATGGCGGATTTCCTCGATCGCCGCACCGAAGGGTTTTCGCAGGGTCAACGCACCAAGACCGCGATCGCGCGCGCGCTGGTGCACGATCCGAAGAACGTGATTCTCGACGAGCCGACCAACGGCCTCGACGTGATGACCACCCGCGGCCTGCGCGAATTCCTGCGTCAACTGCGCGCCGAAGGCCGCTGCGTGATCTTTTCCAGCCACATCATGCAGGAGGTCGCCGCACTGTGCGACCGGATCGTGGTGATCGCCGCCGGCGAAGTGAAGGCAATCGGCACGCCCGACGAGCTGCGCGCGCGCGCCGGCCACGACAATCTCGAGGACGCCTTCGTCCAGTTGATCGGCTCGGAGGAGGGCCTGCTCGCATGAACATGTCCTTCAACAGCGCATTCCTGACCGTGCTGCGCAAGGAACTGCGCGATTTCGCCCGCGACCGCCGCACCTTCCTGATGGCCCTGCTGCTCGGCCCGCTGATCTATCCGCTGCTGATGCTCGGCATGGGCAGTCTGGCCGAGGCCCGGGTCAGCACCCAACTGGAGAAGACGCTGGAGATCCCGGTGGTCGGCGCCGAACATGCGCCGAACCTGATCGCCTTCCTCGCCACCCAGGACATCCGCGCCAAGGCGCCGCCGAAGGATCTGATCGGCGCGATCCGCCGACAGGACGAGGACGTCGCTCTCGTCATCGCGCCGGATTTCGCCGAGGACTGGCGCGAGAGCCGGCCGGCAAAGGTCGAGATCGTCTCCGACAGCACCCGCCAGAGCGCGCAGGTGCCGGTGCGCCGCGTGCAGGCCGCGCTGCACGGTTACAGCGCGCAGGTCGGCGCGCTGCGTCTGGTCGCGCGCGGCGTGAATCCCGCGCTGTCAGAGGCGGTCGCCGTCGCCCAGCGCGACGTGGCGACACCCGAAGCGCGCCAGGGCGTGCTGCTGGCCCTGCTGCTGCCGCTGATCCTGGTGCTTTACGCCTTCATCGGCGGCGCCAATCTGACCATGGACGTGACCGCCGGCGAACGCGAACGACAATCGCTGGAGCCCCTGCTCGCCACCCCGGTCGCGCGCGGCACGCTCGTCGGCGGCAAGATGGCCTCGGCCGCGCTGATCGGCATCGTCGCGGTCGCGCTGACCCTGCTCTCGTTCAAGTTCAGTGCCATGCTCTCGACCAGCCCGATGGCGCGCTCGCTCGACGTGTCGTTCTTCGCGATCGGCAAGATGATGCTGGTGCTGCTGCCGATGGTGCTGATCGGCACCGCGCTGCTGACCTTCGTCGCCGCCGGCGCCAAGAGCATGAAGGAAGCGCAGAGCCATCTGGTGTGGATGATGTTCATGCCGATGATCCCGGCCTACGCGCTGATGGCCTACCCGCTCAAGGACCAGGACCTGTGGCAGTACGCGGTGCCGTTCCTGGCGCAGAACCAGATGCTGGTGAAGGCCTCGCGCGGCGAAACCGCCTCGCCCGAGCAATGGGCGATCTACCTGGCCTGCGCCTTCGCCCTCGCCCTGACGCTGTGGCTGGCGGCGGTGTGGCGCTACCGGCAGGAGAGGCTGGCGATTTCGGCCTGATCGCGGCGGCGGCGAGACGGTCGCCGCCGGCATGACGCTCAAACGCGACTGCGGCGTCTGCCGCCGCGCGTCGCTGCCGCGTCGGCGGGTGGCAGTCCGCCCGCGGGGCGTTCGCTGCGGTAGACGCGCGCTTCTTCCAGCAACCAACGGCGGAATGCCTGCAACGCGGGATGGTCCCGGTTGCGCGGCGGGTAGACGAGGTAGTGCGCGTATTCGCCGTCGAGCGACTCGGCGACGAGGGGTTTGAGCGCACCGTTCTCGATCAATGGCCTGGCGCGCGACATGCGCGCGAGGCAGACACCGACGCCGGCGACCGCGGCGCGTTGCATCGCATCGACATCGTCGAAATTGGCGACATAGCGTCGCGGCGCTTCGGTGCCGAAATGCGCGAACCATCGGTCCCAGTAACCGCCGGGATCGCCGAGCAGCGGCCAGCGATGCAGCATCTGCAGCCGCGGCGTGCCCAACTGCGATCGCAGTCGCCGCAATTGCTCCGGTGCGATCACCGGCACCAGCGATTCGCCGAACAGGAACTCCGCGGTCAGCCCCGGCCAATCGCCGTGACCGCTGCGCAGCGCCGCATCCACCGTGGTATCGCGGGCGAAATCGACCAGCGCTTCGCCCGACTGCAGATTGAACTCAAGATCCTGATGGCAACAGAGAAAGCGAGGCAACCGCGGTACCAGCCACGCCGATGCCATCAGCGGCGTCATGCTCACGGTCAGGACGTCGTCGCGGCGCGCGGCCGGCGGGCGCAGCGCCTGTTCGATCGCGTCCAGGTGCGGTGCGATCCGCTCCAGCAGGCGCCGGCCGGTGTCCGTGAGCGCGATCCCGCGCGGGCCGCGCTCGAACAGGCGCTCGTCCAACCGCGACTCCAGCGCCTTGATCTGATGGCTCAACGCACTGACGGTGAGGTGCATCGCTTCCGCTGCACGCGAGAGATTGCCGCTGCGCGCGGCGGCGACGAACCCCTGCAGGGCATGCAACGGCGGGCGACTCATGCGGATCTCCGGGTTGAACCGAATTCAAGACGGGATTGAAAAAAGATCGCTTTTCCAGCGTGAAGCATGCGCCTATCTTTCGAATCGTTCAATCAGCGGCGAATTCCCGCCCGGAGGCGAACATGAACGTGTACAAGGGCCTGTTGTTCCTGCAGGGTCATCTGATCCGCCCGGAAGATCTCGAGGACGTCCCGCTTCCGGTCGCGCCACCGGCCGCCGCGGCGCCTGCCCGCCCGCACCTCGCCGGTTCGCACCTGCGCACCTGCTTCGGGTGGCTGGAGAACGTGCTGCTGCTCGGCGGCCGACCGATGCGCGCCGACCGCGTCGACGACATCGAGCCGCCGCTGGATCTGCTGCTGCGCGATTGCGGGGCTCAGCCGAAGGCGCCCCGATGAGCGCGGCGGCCGGAAACGAAAAGCCCGGCCGGAGCCGGGCTTTTCGTTCCGCATTCGCCCTGCGCGGGCCGCGACCGGTTCACAGATGCCTGATGATCTCGTCCGCGAACTCGCTGCACTTCACTTCGGTGGCGCCGTCCATCAGGCGGGCGAAGTCGTAGGTCACGCGCTTGCTGGCGATGGCCTTGTCCATGCCGGCGATGATCGCGTCGGCGGCTTCGGTCCAGCCCATGTAGCGCAGCATCATTTCGCCCGACAGGATCACCGAACCCGGGTTGACCTTGTCGAGGTCGGCGTACTTGGGCGCGGTGCCGTGGGTCGCTTCGAACACGCCGTGGCCGGTGACGGTGTTGATGTTCGCGCCCGGTGCGATGCCGATGCCCCCGACCTGCGCGGCGAGCGCGTCGCTGAGGTAATCGCCGTTGAGGTTGAGCGTGGCGACCACGTCGTATTCCTTCGGCCGCAGCAGGATCTGCTGCAGGAAAGCGTCGGCGATCGCGTCCTTGATCACGATGCCGGCGCCGGGCCTGCCTTCCGGAATCACGTGCCAGGGGCCGCCGTCGAGTTCGACCGCGCCGAAGAAGTCGCGCGCGACCTGGTAACCGAAGTCGCGGAATGCGCCCTCGGAGAACTTCATGATGTTGCCCTTGTGCACCAGCGTGACCGACTTGCGCTTGTTCTCGATCGCGTAGGCGATGGCGCTGTGGACCAGACGCTCGGTGCCGAGGTAGGAGACCGGCTTGATGCCGATGCCGACCTGCACCGGCAGATCGCGCGCCGGCGCGCCGATGCCTTCGAGCGCCTTGTTCCAGTCGTCGGTCTTGGCCTTGGTGCCGAAGCGGATCTTGTCGAAGCCCTTGGGGAATTCCTTCGCGAGGAAATCCAGCACCTTCTGCGCGTCGGCCGAACCCGGCTCGAACTCGATGCCGGCGTAGATGTCCTCGGTGTTCTCGCGGAAGATCACCATGTCGACATCGCCCGGCTTCTTCACCGGCGAGGGCACGCCCTCGAACCAGCGCACCGGGCGCAGGCAGACGAACAGATCGAGCATCTGGCGCAGCGCGACGTTGAGCGAGCGGATGCCGCCGCCCACCGGGGTGGTCAGCGGGCCCTTGATGCTGACCAGATAGTCGCGGCAGGCGTCGACGGTCGCATCGGGCAGCCAGTTGCCGGTGGCGTTGAACGCCTTCTCGCCGGCGAGGACTTCCATCCACATCAACTGGCGCTGGCCGCCATAGGCCTTGGCGACCGCGGCGTCGAGCACGCGCACGCTGGCGCGCCAGATGTCCGGGCCGGTGCCGTCGCCTTCGATGAACGGGATGATCGGGCGGTCGGGAACGACCAGCCCGGTCGGGGTCTTGGTGATCCTGGCGCCTCCGGCAGGCACCTCGGGAATGAAATCGGCCATCTGACGGTCTCCGTGAAGGCCGGCGGTGGTGCCGGCCAAGACCGCTATTGTCGCGGGTCGGGCAGGTCGGGGGAAGAGAGCCCGTGGATGCAAGCCGTCGCTCTGCGCGGTGGCCGGGCCGCGACATCGTTCGCGGGCGGCCGGGGTCTTCCCGACCACCTCGGCGGCGGATCAGCGCGATGCACGCGATCGCATCGTCGGTCGGATCGGCTGGATTCGTGCGCAGGTCTGCACGTGCTCGGTCGGCGGGCTTGCGCTGTCGACCGCCGGACCGTGATGGCGTTGTCGGATCGGCCGATACCGTGCACCTGATCGGGGTTGCGCAGGCCCACCGGACGTCATCGCCGCGAGAATACCGGGTCTGGAACCGCCAGGTCGTTTCGGACCGGCGGATTCGTGCGCACCCGCATTCCCCTTGCCGCCATTGCATCGCGGGACTCGGCGATGCCCCGGAACCCCGCCGAAACCCTGGCGATCGAACGACGGCGTGGCCGCAACCGCACAGCGGCGGACCTTGAAGCGCGTCGAAGACGGAAGCGGTTCGCTTTGGCGCGATCGCCGTGGTTACGTTCACGGATCGAGCAGCGGCTCTTGCACGCACGATCACCTTCAACGCAAAAACCCCCGCGATCGCCGGCGTCGATCGGAATCCGCCCGGCATCGCGAAGGCCTTGTCTTGGCATATTGCAGGCTAGATACTAGCGAATTGGTCGAATTCCCGCCCACTTCGCCGCGACGAACCGATCACCCATGGCCGCGGCCCATGCGCTCATCGCAAATAGGAGGGGGATGAACATGGTTTTTCCTTTGCGTGACGGCGCTTCGAGGCCGCCGACGGAGGGCCGCCGATTCGCGGCGGCGAACGTATGACGGTCACGCTGGATGCGCGACAGGTATTGGTGACCGTGGGCACGGCGTGCACGCTCTCCGCGATCGGCAGCACCGAGACCTACCAGTCGCTGGTGCTGGGCTCCGAAGATTTCATCGCTCTCGCCGCTTTCGATGCAGGCCTGGTCGAATTCGATCACGCCGGCCCGGGTGCGGATCGACTGCAGATGCGTTGGATCGGCGGCCCGGAGGCCGGTCTGCCTGCCATGGTGTCCGAAATCGAGGCGCGTCATGGCGCCGCCTTGCGTCGCAATCTCGGCATTCGCCGCGTCGATCCGGATCGATTGCATGCCGAGCATGCGGTCGTCGACATCGCGGCCGGCCTGCCCCACGATCTGGAGGACGGTGGCCTGCGTCGTTTGGCGGGTCTGGGCTACGACGATATCCGCAACTCGTCCCTGCGCGACATGCACGGCCTGTTCCAGGACGAAATCACGCTGGCGCCCTCGCTGCAATCGCAGCTCTTCGCGTATGCCGGTCTCGGCGCCCTGGCCTGCCTGCCGATGCCGCTTTCGCGGCTCCTCGATAATCCGTGCGACTTCCGGGTTGCCGCCGCGACCGCATTTCCGGGACTGGACGCCTTGGGTTTGTGGCTGCGCCCGGATGCGCCCGCTCCGCCGGGCGGTCTGGCGCGCGACCGCTTCGCGGCCCGTCTGGCATCATCGCTGGGTTCGCACGGTCCTGCCCTGCTGACGACCATGCTTGCCCCGGCCTACAGCCTGAGCAGGACGCTCAAATCTCCGGAACTGCGGAAGTCTCTGCATTCGAGCGATCCGGGCTTCATGCGGGTCCCCCAGGCGCCGCTGACTGCAGTCGGCGCATGCGCCTCCAGCCTGATCGCCTTCTGCGACATCGCGCCCCAATTGCTGTTTGATTACCCGGGCCTGCGTCGCCCGCAAATGGTCCTGCTGACAGCGGCCGATGCAGCGCTGCAGCCCCGCTACGGCATTCTCGAAGCCTTCGGTGGCGGGGCGTTGATGACCAGCCAGAAACTCGCCGCCATCAATACGGGATACGGCCCCGATCAACAGCGCTCCGTCGGCGAGTGTCTTGCGCCCTTCGATATCGACGCGAACGGCACCGTCGTGGGACATGGCGGTTCGGGCCTGTTGATCACGACGCTCGATTTCGCTCTGCGGAATTTCCTCGATATCACGTCGATCATCGCGGGCTGGGGGCAAAGCAGTGAAGCCGGCGGAAAGGCGCACTTCGCCGGCGTCGGCTTCGGCGGCGAAAATGCGCTCGTACAGGCCCTGGACATGGCCCATCAGGCGCATGGCTACGGCGTGAACGACTTCGAGTATCTCGTCGCTCACGCGACCGGTACCCGCACCAATTCGAAGTCCGATCTGGTGACGGCGGCGGCGGGCCGCGCCGGCGCCGCCCTTCGGCAAGGCGTCCGTGGCACGCTCGCACCGATGTTCGTGGCAACACCGAAAGCGCTCGGCGACGGCCATACGATGGGCGAAACGGGGCTGAAGGCCATATCGCAGGCTTTGCAGTACCTGCTCGGCAAGCCCGCGCTCGGCGTGCCGACCTTGCGCCGGCTGGATCCCGAACTGGAATCGGTCGTCGAATCCTTCACGCTGCAGGCCGCGCCGATTTCGGGACGCGAAGATGGCGGTGCGCTGTGCGTGACGCAGGGCTTCGGCGGCTACAACGGTGCCGTCGCCCTGCGCGCAGCGCATCCCGAGGCCTTCGCCAGATATCGGATCGAACCTGCGGTCCTGGCGGCCTATCTGGAGCGCTGGCCGCAATTGCGTCTGCAGCGAGAACATCGCGAGCGCATTTCCCGGCTGGGCCCAAAACTGGCGCTGCACATGGCCGAATACCATTGCTGGCAGGGCGAGCAATCCTGAATCCGCTGCGGCGGCCCGACCGACGCCCGATATCGGCGATCCGGGCCCGCGGGCGCGGAGGATCGACTTCCGACGGGCGCCGACGGAGCGTTCCGGCAACAACCCTCAGTCGAGGGCAACGGCGCGGAAATAGTGCAGCAGTTCTGCGCCGTCCGGCAGCAGGATCGGCCACGAGTAGCTGTCGATATGGATCGAATCGTCGGCGACACGAATCCGCTGTTGATCGTCGATATCGTCGCGGCGGATGAAACGAATGACCTCCTTTCCGGCGCATGCCTTGCTGTCCGCATCGCGGATGCGTTCCGACACCTTCTCGCGGCGGCCGGCGTAGGCCGACATCTCTCGATCGCCATAGCGCTCTTCCAGGCGCGCACGCGCCGCGTTCGGGCTGAGCAGCACCGCCGATGCGTTGTTGCCGCCGAATCCTTTGCTGTTGACGATGACCATATCGACATCGCGGACTTCTCGGGGACGGGTCAGTACATCGAGCGCGGTTGCGCCGCCCTGCTCCGCGACCTCGTCGATCGTGGTCACGCCGGGAACCCAGCCATAACGCCACGCGCCGAGCGTCGCGACGATCTGATCGCCGGCCGCCGTACCCAGGGAGTGTCCGACCAGCGGCTTGATCGAAGTCACCGCCAGCTTCTGTTCGCCAAGCATGACGGCGACTTCCTGCAGGATGCGTGCTTCCGTCGCGCAATTGAGCGGCGTGCCTGAACCGTGGGCATGCACGTACATACGACCGGATCCTGAGCTTCGGCGCAGAGAGCGGACCAGCGCAGCAGCCTTCAGCATGGTCACGTAATTGCCGATGCCCGGCTCTGTGATCGATTTCTTGGCTCCATCGGCATGGACGAACACTTCCGCCACCATGCCCAGAATGTCGGCGCCGAGTTTCAACGCCAGCCCGTCGGCCATGAGAATCAACACCTGCGCTGATTCGCCCAGTACGAAGCCGGTGCTGTCCCCGAACGGCCGGCAGGCGCGCCGATGATCAGGCAGACCGTCAGGGCCGAGCGGCAGATCGTTCACGGTGGCCAGCGCACCCATCGCCGCGAAGCCGTCCAGCACCGGGGGTTCGATCGGCGCCTCCGCTCCACCGACGACCGCGACCTTGCTGCGGCCGGACTGGATGTCCTGCACCCCCCTGTGCATGTTGTGCAGAAAGCTGGTGCAGGCGCCCAGACTGGCCCCCGTCGATCCGAGACCGTGCAGGATGTAGCTATTGATGAAATTTGCGGGCATGTCCGCGAACGCGAAGGGCAACAGCTTAGAACTGACACGTCTGGCGCCCATCGAGCGTCGGACCAACTCCGCCATCGACGCGTCGTCGATCTGGCCGATGGAGCTGCCTACATACACCGAAATTTCATCCGGTCGAATGTGGTTGCACACCTCTTCCCAGGGGACGCCCAGCGACGCTATCGCATC
>JBIJAD010000398.1:0-3550 GCA_044345955.1 Lysobacteraceae bacterium | reverse complement strand
GGACAACGCGATCGCCACGTTGCGGGTGCCCGTGAGCGAGGCGACCAGCGGCTGGTCGGGCATGCGCTCGCGTTCCTGATAGATGCTTTCGACCACGACCACGGCGTTGTCGACCAGCATGCCGACCGCCAGCAGCAGGCCCATCATGGTCAGGATGTTCAGGGTGACGCCGGCGAAGTACATGAAGCCGAGGGTCATCACGAAACAGATCGGGATCGCGGTGGTGACCATCAGGGTCGACGGCCAGTGACGCAGGAAGAAGTAGAGCACGATGATCGACAGCAGCAGGCCGACCAGACCGGCCTCCGCCAGTTCGAGCAGCGAACCGGTCACCGCCGCGCCCTGGTCTTCGACCACCAGCACCTGCACCCCGTCCAGCACGGGGTCCTCGGCGATCGTGTTGACCTCGGCCAGCACCCGGCGCGCAACCTCGACCAGATTCGCGCTGCGCTCCTTGAAGATGTCCAGGCCGACCGCGGGCTGGCCGTCGAGACGGCGGCCGTAATTGATCCGCGCCGGCTTGAGCTGGATATCGGCGATGTCCGACAACCGCGTACCCTTGTCGTCGATCACCAGGTCGCGATACTGCTGCAGATCGAGAATCTCGCCGATCGGCTGCACCCGCAGACGCTGACCGCCGTCGTCGATCTGCCCGGCCGAGACCGAGAAATTCACGTCGCGCAGCCGCGCGTTCAACTGATTGAGACCGACGCCATGGGCGTTGAGACGATCCTGCGAGATCGCGATCTCGACCTCGTTCGGCGG
This sequence comes from Lysobacteraceae bacterium, assembly GCA_044345955.1. Taxonomy (GTDB): domain Bacteria; phylum Pseudomonadota; class Gammaproteobacteria; order Xanthomonadales; family Xanthomonadaceae; genus Lysobacter_I. Next base: position 2,785 of record JBIJAD010000398.1, on the reverse strand, counting down.
CGCGCCGAGTACGTCGACCCGGGCCACGCCGGGGATGCGTTCGAGCCGGCGCTTGAACTCGCGGTCGATCAGATCGTACTCGCGGGTCATGTCGCGGTTGCTGGCGAGGCGGACCTTGAGCACCGGCTCGTCGGTGGTCGAGAACTTCAGCACGAAATAGCGCTGAAGATCGTCCGGCAGATCGTCGCGGATCGCGTCGATCCGCTCGCGCGCCTCGGAGGCGGCGATCGCGGCGTCCCGCTCCCAGTCGCTGAACTCGATGAACATCGACGCGCCCTCGGCGCGTGCGGAACCGTTCATCCGCTTGATCCCGGTCATGGTCGAGACCGCTTCCTCGACCGGGCGCAACACCGTGCGTTCCACTTCCTCCGGCGTCGATCCGCTGTACGGCAACTGCAGGAAGATGCCCGGGAAGGTCACCGCCGGGAACGCTTCCAACGGCAGGCGCACCGCCGCGATCAGGCCGACGACGAACATCGACACGAAGAACATCACCGTGGTGACGGGACGCCTGATGCTGAACGCTGCAACGCTCATGTCGGTGCGCCTTCCTCGCCGATGTTTCCGAAGTCTTCGCTGCGCCGCGCGCGGGCGCGACGGCCGCGGGCGACGTAGTGCTCGTCGGGGCGGCGGTCGAGCAGGTCGTAGACCACCGGGATGACCACCAGGGTCAGCAGGGTCGAGACCAGCAGGCCGCCGATCACCGTGATCGCCATCGGCGAGCGTACCTCCGCGCCCTCGCCGAAGGCCAGTGCCAGCGGCAGGAAGCCAAACAGGGTACACAGCGAGGTCATCACGATCGGGCGCAGGCGCGAACGCGCGCCTTCGATCAGCGCATCGCGCTTGGTCATCCCGGCCTCGCGCGCCTGGTTGACCTTGTCGATCAGGATGATCGCGTTCTTGGTCACCAGGCCGACCAGCAGGATCAAACCGATGAACACCACCACCGAGATCGTGGAGCCGGTGATGAGCAGGGCGAGGATCGCGCCGACCAGCGCCAGCGGGATGGTGAACAGGATGACGAAGGGATGCAGCAGCGATTCGAACTGCGAGGCCATCACCAGATACACGAGGAACACCGCCAGACCGAAAGCGAACAACAACGAGGCCAGCGACTGCGACAGTTCCTCGCCCTGGCCGCCGATGTGCATGCCGATACCGGCGCCGAGACCGCCCTCGGCGTCGGCGACCATCTGCTGCACTTCGCGCACCGCGGTGCCCAGATCGATGCCGCGCAGGTTGGCCGAGACGATCGCCACCCGCACCTGGTCGGCGCGGTGGATTTCGCTCGGCCCGGTCGTGGCGACCACGTCGGCCACCGATTCCAGGGTCACCGGGCTGGCGCTGCCGGGATTGATGATCAGGCGTTTGATGTCCTCGACCGTGGCGCGGTCGCTCTCCCGCGCGCGCACCAGCACGTCGATCTTGCGGCTGCGGAAGCTGTAGCGGGTGGCGACGTCGCCGCGCACCTTCTTCACCACCGCATCGGCGATCTGGCGAGTGGTCAGGCCCAGCGCACCGGCGCGCTCCTGATCGAAATGGATCTGGATTTCCGGGAAGCCCTGCTCCACCGTCGATTTGACGTCGGCATAGTTGGGGTTGGCACGCAGCAGTTCGGCCATCCGGCGTCCGGCGCGTTCGATCGAAGGCAGGTCCTGCCCGCGCAGTTCGATTTCGAGCGGCATCGAGAAACTGAACAGCTCGGGACGGCTGAAATCGACCTGGGTCCCCGCGAAACCTCCCGCACTTTCGCGCAGGGTCTCGATCAGCGCGGCCTCGCGATCCTCGTTGCCGCTTTCGCTCATCACCACGGTGAGCTTGCCGATGTTCTCGCCGCTTTCGGTCGGGCTGGCGTCCAGCCGGGTACCGCTGCCGCTGACGCCGTACAGCACGCGCACGCGCTCGTCCTTGCCGTGGGCCTGCTGCAACTCGCGCACGACCTTGTCGGTATCGCGCAGCGGCGTGCCCGGCGGCAGCTTCACCGTCATCTCGAAACGGTCCTGGGCGAGCTGCGGGATCAGGTCGGTGCCCAGCAGCGGCACCGCGGCCATGCTCAGCACGAAGGTGGACGCGGCGATCGCCAGCACCAGCACCGGCCGGGTCAGCGCGCCGGGCAGCAGACGCAGATAGCCGGATTCCACACGGTGATACGGCGCCATCGCGATGTCGCTCAGTTTGCCCATGACCGGGCCGACGATCGCCGTCAGGCCGCGCCACAGGCGCACCAGCAGGAAACCGAGGGCGAAGAACACTGCACCGATGCCGGTCTTGATGCCGCGGTCGGCGACCGCCAGCGGTCGCTGCCAGCGCTTCTCCGGTTGCCACTGCGGATGCGCCGCTTCCTCCGGGAAGGCCATCGGCGCGCGATCGCGCCAGCCGCTGAGCATCGGGATCAGGGTCATCGAGACGATCAGCGAGATCGCGATCGCGGTGGCGACGGTCAAGGCCTGGTCGCGGAACAGCTCGCCGGCGATGCCTTCCACGAACACCAGCGGCAGGAACACCGCGATCGTGGTCAGGGTCGAAGCGACCACCGCCAGACTGACCTCGCGGGTGCCCTCGATCGCGGCCGCGAACACGCCGAGACCGCGCTCGCGCGCCTTGGCGATGCTCTCCAGCACCACGATCGAATCGTCCACCACCAGACCGGTCGCCAGCGCAAGACCGCCGAGCGACATCACGTTCAGACTCAGACCGAACTGGTCCATGAAGAAGAAGGTGGCGACGATCGACACCGGCAGCGACAGCGAAATGACGAAGGTGCTCCAGCCGTCGCGGAGGAAGA